>JAAXHZ010000263.1 GCA_012270625.1 Dehalococcoidia bacterium
GCCGAGTTCGACATCATGTTCAACGAGGGGATCAGCAAGGAGGGCGAGCTGCTCGAGCTTGGCACTGAGAGGGGCTTCATAAAGAAGAGCGGATCGTTCTACTCGTTCGGAGACGTCAGGCTCGGACAGGGCAGAGAGAACTGCAAGCGGTTCCTTAGGGAAGACCCTGATATGGCAGGCCGGCTGGAAGCGTTGATAACCGGAAAGTCCGAACCTGCGGTCAATGGAGACGGGGACGCGAGCGATCTCGTCGTACTGGTCGGCAACGAACAGGAGTAGCAGGATTGCCGAACTCCGGTGGCCGCTATGGCGGGCGGCGGATGCGACAACGTCATGATTGACGACAAGCCCCTGCGACAGGCGTTGGGGCGAGCGCTCAATCTCATCTCGTACAGGCAGCGCACCGAGCGCGAGCTGCGGGAGAGACTCGGCGAGCGTTTCGAGTCCGAAGTAATCGACAGGGCGGTCGAGCGACTCAAAGAGCAGGGTCTCGTAGATGACGAAGGGTTCGCGCGCGCATGGTCGGATGGCCGGACTCGGAACAGTCCGCGCAGCGCCAGAGCGCTGGTCAGGGAGATGACCGACAGGGGCGTTGCCAGATCGATCGCAGACGCGGCGGTGCGTCACCTGGACGACGAAGAGACGGCGCGCATGGCGGCAGTCAAGTTCGCCAGACGCCTCACCGGAACCGACTACGACCAATTCCACCGCAGACTGTGGCAGCATCTCCAGCGGCGCGGGTACAGCGGTACGGTGGCGCGGCGGGCCGTTTCGGAGCTTTGGCAGGAGCGAGAGGCGTCTGAGGGGCACGCATCCGACGAGTGACCAGCAGAGCGCCATGTCGTCGGTTCCCACGTGCGCATGAATGACGCCGTTTCCCCACCACACAGACCTTTCTGGATTCGGATTCGATCTGTATCTTTAGAAACCACCGAACCAATGGGTATTTGCGATTCAACGCCAGGCGGCGGGGTGGAAACAGCCGTGGTGCAAATGGGGGGATTGCGGTCATGCAGGATGAAGGGGTCTTAAGTCTCATTCTGGTGGGAGTCTTTCTCGTGCTGTCGGGCTTCTTCTCCAGCTCGGAGGCGGCGTTTCTATCCGTACAGCGGACCAGGATCGCGCACCTGGTGAGCGAAGGGGTGCCGGGCGCCAGAAGAGTGGCCGACATGATTGGCAATCCCGAACGGCTGCTGGCGACGATTCTGCTGGGCAACAACCTGGTCAACGTGGCGTTCACATCTGTCGTCACAGTCGCGATCGTCAGCTACGTCGGACAGGGCAATGAAGGCTCCGGTGTTGTGATAGCGACCGTGGTAAGCACGGTCGCGCTGGTGATACTGGGCGAGATCATCCCGAAATCGGTGGCGGTGCGAAAGTCCGAACCTGTCGCGTTCCTATATTCGCATCCCCTGAAGTGGACCGAGTACCTGTTGTGGCCGTTCGTCGTGATTCTCCAGGGGATTACACGTGGGGTGAACAAGCTGCTGGGAGGCTCTAGCGTCCAACCGGTGATAACCGAGGGGGAGTTCCGCACCCTCATCGATATAGGAGAGGCCGAAGGAGAGTTCGAGCCTGCGGAAGCCGAGATGCTGGAGAACGTCTTCCAGTTCGGAGACCGGCAGGTGAGGGAGGTGATGACTCCCAGAACCGAGATGGTCTCGATCCAGCAGGGTGGGGCGCTGCGCGAGTTTCTCGACACCTACTCCCGGAATTCCCACACGAGATTCCCCGTGTATCGTGAGTCGCCTGACAACGTCATTGGAGTGCTCTCCCTGAAGGATGTGCTGAGACACATCGCCCAGAAGGGCCTGGGCCTCGATGACTCTGTGACCGACGCGATCAGGGACGCCTACTTCGTTCCCGAGACCAAGCGCATCTCGGAGCTGTTCGACGAGCTGCGTGCCACCGGCAACCAGATGGCGCTGGTTATCGACGAGTTCGGCGGTGTGGCCGGACTGGTCACGCTCAAGAGACTGCTGGAAGTGGTGATGGGACCTGTCGGGGAGGAGGGCGAATCGCCCGAAGAGGAGTATAGGGCCATCGACGAGTACACGTTCCACGTCGAGGGCGGAATGAGCATCGAGGAAGTCAACGAGGAGATGAAAATCGAGCTGCCGGACGGAGAGTATGAAACGCTTGCGGGCTTCGTGCTCGACGTACTGGGACACATACCCGACGAGGGTGAGCAGTTCGACTTCAATGACCTGAAATTTGAGATATTGGAGATGCAGGACCTGAAGATCGAGGAGGTCCGAGTCACGAAGTCGGCAGTGACCGCAGATGAGGCGTCCGGTGAAACTGATTCTGGTCAGACACGGCGAGACTGAGACCAACAGGCTCGGCAGAATTCAGGGCGTAAGTCAGACTCCCCTGAACAAGCGTGGGCTTGAGCAGGCCGCCGCGGCCGCGCGGGCGCTGCGCCCGGATGCGCCGTTCACTCTATATACCAGTCCGCTCAGGCGCGCGGTCCAGACTGGGGAGGCGATAGCCAGGCAGGTAGGCGTAAGCGCTATTCTCGAGGACGGCCTGATCGAAATGGACGTCGGCGAGTTCGAAGGGTTGACCGGACGGCAGCTCAGGGAGCGCTTTCCAGACGTGATGCGGGACTGGGACGAGAACGCCTTCGAGACGGTCATGCCCGGGGGCGAGAGTCTGGCGACTGTGAGAGATCGAGCGTGGAAGACAGTCCTGAGACTCGCCAACCGTCATGGGGATGAGACCGTCGTGGCGGCAACTCACAACTTCACTATCCAGATGATTCTGTGCACCGCGCTGGGTATGCCGCCGAACAACTTTCGCAGCTTGAGAATAGACTTGGGATCGATCACGCGGCTCGACGTGAGCGCCCACCGCTCGGTACAGCTATCCGTCAACGAGACCTGGCACCTGTTTACAGGAATGAGTGGAGAGGAATGAAGAGTGAGAGCTGCCCATGGCCGTCCAAGCGGATACTGATGAGGTCAGGTTGAGAGCTTCTTCAGACACACCTTCCGTTAGCTGGAGGCTGGTCTCAGAGGTTCGCCGCCAGCTTGAGTCGGCTAGTCTTGCGGGTTCGACGCTGCTGGTCGGCGTTTCCGGCGGGCCGGACTCACTTGCTCTCGTACATGCGCTCAGCCAACTCCGGGACGACCTTGCCCTTCGTCTCTTCGCGGCTCATCTCGATCACGGGCTGCGTCCCGACGCTTCGCGGAAGGATGCCGCATTTGTCCATAAAGCGATGGACGGCCTGCAAGTTCCACTGACTTCAGAGAAAGCTGACGTCTGGTCTTACAGGGAGATGTACAGACTGTCTATCGAAGATGCCGCCAGACAGGTCAGGTACAAGTTCCTCGCGCGGGTATCCGACCAGGTGGAGGCCGACGTCGTCGCGGTCGGGCACACACTGGACGACCAAGCTGAGACAGTACTAATGCACATTCTCAGGGGAAGCGGCCTTGCGGGACTGAGGGCGATGGCCACTATCGGCAGCAGGCCTGTGGATGGCACATCGCTGACCGTTTTCAGGCCGCTGCTCAGGGTCTCGAAAGCGGATACAGTCGCCTACTGTGCGGAGAACGATATGTCGCCGCGGCTCGATGAGTCGAACCTGTTGGAAGACATGACACGCAACCGGATCAGGCTGAGCTTGATACCTCAGATGGAGTCGTATAACCCGGCGGTCGCGACCTCGCTGGGCAGGCTCGCGGAGTCGGTCTCGCATGACCTCGACTTCATTGCAGAGTCGGTCGATCGTGCAGCCGAGCGCGTAATCGCTCATGAAACCGCTGGCGTGATCCTCGACCGGAGCGCGTTCGCAGAGCTGCACCCATCCATACAGAGACATCTGTTGAGACGGGCGGTCGAGATCGCGGCGGGCGCTGCCACCGACCTGGAGTTCACCCACGTCGAGCAAATGTTGCGCCTCATGGCTGGCCCCTCAGGCAAGCAGATCCACCTGCCGGGCAGAGTGACGCTGCGGGTGGACCGCGATCGGGCACACGTCAGCGTAGGAGATGTCCATGCCGCACTGCTGCCCGATCTGGATCCCGCGCGGAGCAGGCTCGCGCTGCCGGGCAGCAGGACTTCAGGCGGGTGGACGATATCGACCGAGGTACTGGATAGCCTGGACACCGCTCCAGTTCCTTCTGACGCTCATGGCCTGCGGTTGACCGAGAAGTTCGACGCCGACGTTCTGGGCTCCGAGCTGTTCGTTCGCACGCGGCGGCAGGGCGATGTAATTCGTCCGCTTGGTATGGGGAGCGAAAAGCGACTGGCAGAATTCATGAAGGACTCGCACGTTCCCGTCCAGTTTCGGGACAGACTTCCGATCATAGTCACGGCTTCGGGCGAAGTCGCCTGGGTCGTCGGATGGAGAATAGCGGACTGGGCGAAAATTACAGATGACACGCGCAGGGTGGTCGAGATCAGCTGCGCATACGACGTCACGGGCTAGGAAGCCGTCTCACGCTTGTCCTTCGGCAAGCTCAAGACAAGCGTTCACCGTATGTCATCCCGTTCGTGCTGAGTCCCGTCGAAGCGCGGGTTGTCAGAGGGAGATCAAATCCGACGGTCCAGGCGCGGATTCGCAGTAATGCCCGGGATGCGTCCACGCTTGGCGATAGGTCTCCCGTCGATCTCGTGGATGTCGGCGGTGTAATTGTTTGGCGAGGCGTCGGAAATGTACGAACCGACGATAAAGCGGTCAACCGGGGCAGACACCGAGACGAACTCCCGGATTCGATCAGGAGTAAAGCCGCCGCTCACGCCGATCTCGACATGCCGGAGACCTGCCTGATCCAATCGAGCGCGAACTTCCTGTACCAGCTCTATAGATACGCCGCCTCGCTCGACCGGTGTGTCGAGCCGAATACCCCGGAGACGGTCGCGGAGAGCCTGAGCAACGTTGAGCGCCTCTTCAGCCTCATCTTTGAACGTATCCACAAGAGCGACACGAGGCACGCCCTGGGGAAGATAACGGTCGAAAGACGTTATGGCCCGCACTGAATCACCGAGAAGCAGCGGAAGTGCGTGGGGCATATCGCCCTCGGGAGTAACTCCGGCCATCCGCGCGCCCATTATCGTCGAGCACGACGAACACCCTCCCCTCACGGCAGAGTAGTCGATGTTCGCGGCGATGTTCGGGTGGACGTGCCTGGCGGGCATGGCGACTACGGGTATGCCATCTACCGCGCCACCCGCGGCATCTACGCACTCGCGCGCGGCAGTAGCCCATGCGGTGCAGGACGACAGTACGCCGCAAATGGAGGTCTCATACAGGCCGAATGAGCTGTAAGGCGCCCTGACACGCAGCATGACCTCACCGGCTTCGATGTGTTCGCCTTCTTCGAGAGACCACACCTCGACTCCAGTGTCAGGCAGCACTTCGCGCAGAAGTACCAGCACCTCATCGATCCCGCAGAGTATCCCGTCGCGTGCAGGGAACATTTCCATGGTAACGGTGGGATTTACGCCCTCGTTTCTGAGAATGGTGAGAGCGCGCTGCAGGTAAACATCGGCGGTCTCGCCGACACGGATGGAAGGGCGAATCTCGAATGGCGAGGAGGTTGAGTTGATGTTTACCATCTGGAATGTCGAGGGCGCACAGGCACTATCTCGATGACGCGGTGCTGACCAGCTTGGCGCCGAGAATCTTCTCCATATGGGTCAGTGCGTAGGCGTGGGCATCCGCATCAAAGCTGGCGACGCAGTCAATGGGCACTTCGACGACGTAGTCGCGGTTTCGCGCGTCCGATGCGGTGTGCATCACACAGATGTCGGTACATACACCGCACATGATGACCTTGTCCGGATCGAGGTCGGCGAGTCGCTGCTCCAGGTCCGTCTCGAAGAACGCGCTGTACCTGCGTTTGCGTATCGTCTCGCCTCGGTATTCTCGTAGCTCTTGGATAACCTCTGCTTCCTGGGTACCTCGGACGCAGTGAACGGGGAACATCTCGAACTCCAGGTCATCTGGGTCGTGAGTGTCGCAGATGAAAATCACCTCGGCGCCGGCAGCCTGTTCGCGCTCGATCAGCTGCTGGACCCTCGGAATGATCTGTCTTGCATCGTCGCCGCAGTATAGATTGTGACCCGGCTCCATGAAGCCGATGACCATATCGACGACAAGCACCACATTACTCATGATGCGCCCCCATCATAAGGCAACTTGACCGGGCGCCAAGTCCCCGCTTGTGAGTCAGAATGTTAACGTGGTCATGACCTTTGCGCAAGACGGAGTGTTAGATAGTGGACGTCGTGCAGGGGCGGCCCGCCCCCGGCCGATGGATGTCAGCGCATCGGATCAAACGGGTGCGTCGTTGGAGGGTGGGTCCGCAGTGCGGGCTCTCAGCGCGGGCTCTCAGCGATAGATGGTCTGAATTCAGTCGGCAGGCTTGTGCTTGGCGACGAGGCTCACAACCCGATCGTCGATCTCG
>JAAXHZ010000264.1 GCA_012270625.1 Dehalococcoidia bacterium
CGGATCCAGGAGGGTGTGGACAGCCTAGGCGGGTACAGCTCCATCTTCCATAAGAACGTATGGGCGTCAGGAGTCGTGCCCCAGATCTCGGTGATCCTCGGCCCGGCGGCAGGAGGCGCGACTTACTCCCCTGCCCTGACCGACTTCATCTTCATGGCGTCTGGAATCGGGCAGATGTACATTACCGGCCCGGACGTGATCCGTTCGGTCACCGGCGAGGACGTGAGTCACGAGGAACTGGGTGGCGCGAACGCGCATGCCTCGCGCAGCGGAGTCGCGCACTTCTCGGTCAATGGGGAGGAGGCGTGCCTGGCCGAGGTGAGACGACTGCTATCGTTCCTGCCGCTCAACAATATGGAGGACCCGCCAAGAGCGCAGCCGACAGACGATGCCGAAAGGCGGGACGAAGGTCTCACCTACGTCATTCCAGACAATCCAAACCAGCCCTATAACATGCTGGACGTGATTCACCGCGTAGTAGATAGCGGCGATTTCATGCAGGTGCACGAGGACTTCGCGCCAAACATCGTCGTGGGATTCGCGCGTTTCGATGGGCGAACGGTCGGCATCGTGGGAAACCAGCCTGAGCATCTTGCGGGGGTGCTGGATATAGACGCCTCGGTGAAGTCGGCCAGGTTCGTGCGATTCTGCGATGCGTTCAACATCCCCCTGGTTACGTTCATCGACGTGCCGGGGTTTATGCCGGGAACCAACCAGGAGTACGGGGGGATAATCAGGCACGGAGCGAAGCTCATTTTCGCATACGCGGAGGCGACGGTGCCGAAGATCAGCGTGCTGACGCGCAAAGCTTACGGCGGGGCGTACATCGTCATGAGCAGCAAGAACCTGCATGGCGATGTCAACTTCGCGTGGCCCACCGGAGAAGTCGCGGTGATGGGGGCTGGAGGCGCTGTGAACATCATCCACAGAAACGAGATCCGCGCATCTGACGACCCAGATACAACCCGCGCTGAGCTGGTGGCCGATTACGAGCAGCGTCTGATGAACCCATACGCCGCGGCGGCGCGTGGGATGATCGACGACGTGATCGACCCGCTGGACACCCGACCGAAGATCATCGCGTCGCTCGAAATGCTCGAGAACAAGCGCGAGCAGCTTCCCCCAAAGAAGCACGGAAGCATTCCTCTCTAGGAGTGAGTTTAAGAGGAGTGAGAAGTGAGAGTGTCCGATGAAGCCGTCGCTGCTGCGATTGCCGCTGTCGAAGCATATCTCGAAAGTGAGCTGCGGGAGCCGACTACAACGTCGAGGCGAGGGATTTCATCGTGGCGAATGGCTATAACCGCACAGTCAACGGTGCGCGGATTCGGCGCTAACGTAACGTGGCGCGGGCGTGACTAGCGACTTGGAAATCCGTTAGAGTCCAGCAGTGAGGACAAGTCCGACCCTCTCTCCTGTAAAGGCCCAGCTGCAAAAGGCAACCACCATGACTACCACGAAACCAGATCTGCTGACCGCCGATGATCTGCTGCGGCTGTCAGGCGAAGGGTTCAAAGGGGAATTGATCCGAGGAGCGCTTCACGAAACCATGCCAGCCGGAGTGAATCATGGCAGGATTGTGGTAAAACTGGTGCTTCTGATGGGAGCTTTCGTCATGCCACGCAGGTTGGGGACTCTGCTTGCTTCTGATACGGGTATCCTGCTTGAGCGCGATCCAGATACGGTAAGGGAGCCCGACATAGCTTACATTTCCTCCGAAAGACTTCCCATCGACGAAGACGTGCCCGGCTACTCAGAGATCGTCCCAGATCTGGTAGTAGAAGTCGCTTCACCAAACGACAGTCTCGCGGGGGTCAGGCGAAAGGCTCTGATGTGGCTGGATCACGGTGTCAGACTTGTATGGGCAGCGCGTCCGGACGGCCGCGCCATAGACATATACCAAGCGGACGGCTCAATGCTTACTCTCACGGAAGACGATACCCTCGACGGTGGTGAGACACTGCCCGGCTTTACCTGCTTGGTGAGTGATATTTTCGCCGCGTAGCCTGTGCTGATACCGATGTTCATCCGCAATTCGTAACCGGACAGCATATCCTAGATTCAGTCCTGCGCCAGAATCGCGGTGACTTCTGGAACCATGAACGGAACTCCACTCAAACTCAGCGACACGACTTTCAGGGACGCGCACCAGAGCCTGATGGCTACGCGGCTGCGTACTGAGGATATGGCGCCGTTGGCGGAGGCGATGGACTCGATCGGGTTCTACTCGATGGAGGTATGGGGAGGAGCGACTTTCGACAGCGCAACGAGGTTTTTGCTGGAAGACCCGTGGGACCGGCTGCGAACTTTCAAGTCGCTCATGCCCAATACGCCACTGTCGATGCTGCTGCGGGGACAGTCGCTGGTTGGCTATCGCAACTACGCGGACGACGTTGTGGATGCGTTCGTAGAGCGGTCTGCCGAGAACGGGATTGACATATTCAGAGTGTTCGACGCGCTGAACTATGAGCCGAACCTGGAGCGGGCCGCAGCGGCTGTCAAGCGCGCAGGCAAGCACCTTCAGCTCGCCATCTGCTACACGGTTACCGACGAGGGCCGGATGGGCGGCCCGATCTACAATCTGGACTACTACAGGGCCAAGGCCCAAAGTCTGCGAGACATGGGCGCTGACAGTATCTGCATCAAGGACATGGGCGGTCTGCTGGCGCCATACGACGCGTACGAGATCGTGTCCGCTCTCAAAGAGGACAGCGGCCTCCCGATCCAGCTTCACTGTCACTACACCAGCGGGATGGCTTCGATGAGCGCGCTCAAGGCAGTGGAAGCCGGTCTCGACATCCTGGACGTGTGCCTTGCGCCGCTCGCACTGCGGACATCCCAGCCGGCGGTAGAGCCTATCGCGGTAACGCTGGGCGGAACCGAGCGCGATCCGGGAGTCGACGTCGATTCGCTCTTGGACATTGGAGACCGACTCGAAGCTGTGCTCCCGAAGTACGCGGAGCACATGCAGCCTACCCGCGCGGCGGTGATAGACCCCGGCGTTCTGAAGCACCAAATACCGGGCGGAATGGCCTCCAACATGGTCTCTCAGCTAAGAGAGGCGGGGGCCGTGGATCGGTTGGGCGAGGTGCTGGATGAGATTCCGCGGACACGCGCCGACCTGGGATACCCGCCGCTGGTGACACCGATGAGCCAGATGGTCGGGGCGCAGGCTGTCAGCAACGTGCTCTTCGGTCGCTATGTCGCGGTTTCCGATCCGGTAAAGGAGTACGTCAGCGGCGGTTATGGCAGGCCTGTGTCTGAGCTGAGCGACGAGCTTGTCGAGAAGCTGCGAGGCGAGGGGATCGTGGAGCCTGACGCCAGCCCCGATCGACCGGGAGACGCTGTCGAACCAGAGCTAGCGTCAGCCAGGGAGGCTGTCGCGGATCTGACCTCCGACATCGATGACGTGCTGATATACGCGCTATACCCACAAACTGGTGAACGCTTCCTGCGCATCAAGCATGGGACAGATCAGGCCCCGGTCGAAGAGGACACCCCGACGACGACCGTTCAGCCTCAGCCAGCGTCTTCGGCGCCCCCACGCAGCGCGAGGGCGCGGCGGTTCAACGTGTACGTCGGCGACCAGTTCTTCGAGGTTGACGTCGATCCGGTTGGAGGCGACATCGGCATTGCGCCATCCCACCGTCCTTCGACAGGCCCAGGACGATCGGGCGCCGCCGCGCAGGAACCGAGTCAGACCAGCTCTCAGCCCGCTGAGGGTGAAGTCCAGGTCACGGCTCCGATGCCGGGGATACTGGTGAGTCTGGCCGTCGAGCAGGGTCAGAAGGTCAGCGCCGGGGAGCCTCTCCTGGTGCTGGAGGCCATGAAGATGCAGAACACGATCCCGTGCCCATCGGACGGCACGGTCTCGTCTCTGCCTGTCGCGCCGGGCGTCCAAGTTACCAGGAACCAGGTGCTCGCCGTAATTCAAAGCTAGGAATCTACGTCAGGTCACACTGACCTGACGAACATCAGGAAAGGAGCCTACCGTGGCTGACAATCAGATTATCGAGGCCGCAAAGGAGCACTTTGGCCAGGTCGTGGCGCAGCAGCTGGAGCGGGTGGAGCGCCTCAAGAGCGAGCCCGACTGGGTGGACTACTCAGCCGTATCTCCCATTGTGGTGGGAATGCTCGGCGGCGACGGCATCGGGCCGATGATCAGCGCCGAGACGCAGACGGTACTTGAGCACCTGCTGCGTGACGAGGTCAATTCGGGCAAGGTCGAGTTCAAGGTGATAGACGGTCTGACCATCGAGAACCGCGCAGAGAAGATGCAATCCATCCCTGACGACGTGCTCGCCGAGATCAAGGAGTGCCACGTCACGCTGAAGGGGCCGACCCACACTCCAGAGCGGGGCGACGGCTGGCCAAACCTGGAGAGCGCGAACGTGTCCATGCGCAAGGAGCTCGACCTGTTCGCGAACATCAGGCCTGTCCGCATCCCTTCACAGGGCATCGACTGGACTTTCTTCCGTGAGAACACGGAAGACATGTACGCGGTCGGCAGCCAGGGAATCAATGTCACCGAAGACCTGGGAATGGACTTCCGGGTGATAACTTCGCAGGGGTCGAGGCGGATCATCGACGCGGCGTTCGCACACGCGCAGCGGACAGGGAAAGACCGCGTGACCATCGTCACCAAGGCGAACATCGTCAAGACGACCGACGGCAAGTTCCTGGACATAGCCCGCGAGGTGTCGGAAAACTATCCGGGCATCGAGTGGGAAGGCTGGTACATCGACATCATGACGGCCGCGCTCATCAACCCGGCCCGTCAGAAGGACTTCCAGGTCCTGGCTCTGCCCAACCTGTACGGCGACATTCTCACCGACGAAGCCGCTCAGATACAGGGTGGTGTCGGGACTGCTGGGAGCGCGAACGTCGGCAAGCGGTACGCGATGTTCGAGGCGATCCACGGCAGCGCGCCACGGATGGTCAGAACCGGGCGCGCGCACTTCGCCGATCCCAGTTCGCTGCTGCGCGCGGGCGCGATGATGCTGGAGCACATCGGGTTCGCGGACATTGGCTCCAAACTGCACAAGGCGATCGACGTCTGCGGACAGTACGAACGCAAGTTAGTGATGACAGGTCGGGACACCGGCGCCACGAGCGCCGAGTTCGGACAGTATCTGATGGATACAGTCGCCGACTCTACCTTAGAGGACCGGTGGCAGGAGTACGTCGAAGCTTCCGGGTAGGCAGGGCCCAGCCCTGCGCCCGTAAAATGGCCTGCATTCTCTACGATAGAAATGTCAGCGCACATACGGTCATTCGACAAGCTCAGGAGGATCGAGCCTGGCGCGAGATCGAATCTGTCGTTGGCTTGGGGCGGGCACATACCCGCCCCTTTAGATGTTAGAAAGGCGCGGACGCGCCGGAGGGGTTCGGATCGATGGCAAGGAGCAAGGTTACAATCGTTGGCGCAGGCAACGTCGGCGCGACGGCCGCCCAGCGGATTTATGACAGGGGCTACGCCGACGTGGCGCTGGTCGATATAGTAGAGGGCCTGCCGCAGGGCAAGGCGCTGGACATGCTGGAGTCAGGTCCTGTGCTAGGCTCGGACGCCAAGATAATCGGCACAAACGACTACGCTGACACGGCGGGATCAGACGTGGTCGTCATAACATCGGGCATCGCGCGACGACCGGGCATGAGCCGAGACGACCTGCTGCTCACGAACAT
>JAAXHZ010000265.1 GCA_012270625.1 Dehalococcoidia bacterium
CCCAGCAGGGCCGTCATCATTGGGGGAGGCGCGACCGGATGCGAGTTCGCCTACATGTGGCGGGCATACGGCGCCGACGTGACCATCGTGGAGCTGCTGCCGAGGCTCGTCCCCAATGGGGACGAGGAGGTCAGCAGCCAGCTCGAACGCTCATTCAGGCGGCAGGGCATCCAGATAGCCACGGGCGCGCAGGTGCAGGGAATCGCGGTGGACAGTGGAACGGCGAAGGTGTCGATTCTCTCTCTGGGAGAGAACTCAGTCCTCGAAGGCGACACGGTGCTGGTGGCTGTCGGAGTCGAGGGAAACGTCGATGGAATCGGCCTGGAGACGGTGGGTGTGGAGGTGGACAGAGGCTTCATTCCGGTGGACGACATGATGAAGACGAACGTCGAGGGCATCTACGCCATAGGCGATGTCACTGGCAAGCTGCTTCTGGCGCACGTGGCTTCCGCGCAGGGCGTGACTGCCGTAGAGCACATTGCCGGACTCAACCCGCAGCCCCTCGACTACGATCAGATTCCAAGCGCGATATACTGCCGCCCCCAGGTCGCTAGCTTCGGCATGACCGAGGCACAGGCCAGAGAAGATGGATACTCGATCAAGGTCGGAAAGTTCCCGCTGGCGGCGAGCGGCAAGGCGCTTGCGCTGAACGAGTCTGAGGGAATGGTCAAGCTGATTGTCGATGCCGAGATTGGCGAGGTGCTTGGCGCGCACATGATTGGCGCCGAGGTCACGGAGCTGCTTGGCGAACTCGCTATGACGCGGCTCCTCGAGGCCACCACAGCTGAGCTCGGCTGGCTTGTACACCCGCACCCGACGATCTCAGAAGCCCTCAAGGAGGCCGCACTCGCCGCTGAGGGGGAGGCCATACACATTTAGGCGTCAGGTTTAAGACTTCATTCAGGTAACATGTTCCGTGAAGAATAAGAGATCTCGTGAATCCTGACCGCCAATATGCCGAGGACCACATGAAAGTAGCCGTAGATATCGACAAGGCGCAGGTGGCCGAGTATTACCGGATGATGCTGCTCATCCGCCGGTTTGAAGAGGCCTGCTCACGACTTTACATGCAGAGGCTGATACGCGGCTTCCTCCATCTCTACATTGGCGAGGAGGCCGTGGCTGTGGGGGCAGTCGGCTCACTCGAACCCCAGGACTACGTCATCACGCACTACCGGGACCACGGACATGCGCTTGCGAGGGGAATGGACCCCAAGGTGTGCATGGCCGAGCTGTGCGGGAAAGCGACCGGATCGAGCGGGGGAAAGGGCGGCTCGATGCACCTGTTCGATGCCGACCTGCACTTCATGGGCGGTCACGCGATAGTTGGCGGTCAGATGCCCCTCGGCGTCGGCATCGGCCTTGGAATCAAGATGAAGAAGCAGAACGCGGCCGTCATGATCTTCTTCGGAGACGGAGCGGTGAACGAGGGCGAGTTCCACGAGTCGCTCAATCTCGCCTCGCTATGGAAGCTGCCCACGGTGTTCTTTCTTGAGAACAACCTGTATGGCATGGGGACACACGTCGATCGCACGCACGCCGCGGGGCGCGACATATTCAGGTCTGCGGAGTACTACAACATACCCACGACGCAGGTGGACGGAATGAACCTGATGGAAGTGCGCGAAGCGACTACCGAGGCGCTTCACAGCGTGAGGGCAGGCAACGGTCCCGTGTTCATCGAGGCGATGACTTACAGGTATCGCGGTCACTCAATGGCAGACCCGGTTAATTATCGAGATGTGTCAGAAGTAGAGGAGTGGCGCATCAACGACCCCATCGATCGGTTCAAGGCGTTAGCCCTAGGCGAGGGTCTGATCACTCAGTCTGAGCTTCAAGCGATCGATACGGAGGTCGCCGCCGAGGTCGAGGAGTCTGTCGAGTTCGCTCGTGAGAGTCCTTTCCCTGAAATGGACTCCATCTACGACAACGTCTATGCCTGATGCCGCAGGCAGCACGCTGGGATACAGAGTATCGTGACAGATCGCCTTGCTGACGGCGTTTCTCTCCCAGCATGAAGAGCGCCGACCGGAGCGATGTGAGTATTGCCACAACGTCCTTACAGTGAATGTCAAGGCAGTATCGCAGCCGATAACGGATTCAGTAACCACTTCTTCTGAAAGGTAGAGCCTGGCCCGGAGCGCAACTCTGGCGCCAAAGTAAAGTAAGGGTGGATAGCCCATGGCCGAGATCATCGTTAGAGAGGCCATCGCGCAGGGGCTGCGCGAGGCACTCGAGCAGGACGAAAGCGTATTCCTCCTTGGAGAGGACATAGGCGAGTACGACGGCGCTTACGCTGTGACCCGCGGGTTCCTCAAGGACTTCGGGCCTGAGAGGATTCGGGATACGCCGATATCCGAGTCTGGCTTTGTCGGCGCTGCCGTTGGCGCAGCGCTCGTCGGCATGAGGCCCATTGTCGAGATAATGACGATCAACTTCTCGCTGCTCGCCATGGACCAGATCGTCAACCACGCTGCCAAGCTCAGGTACATGTCGGACGGGCAGCTTACGGTGCCGATGGTCATCAGGACAGTTACGGGAGGAGGCGCTCAGCTTGCCGCGACTCACTCACAGAGCTTCGAAGGATGGTATGCCTCCGTGCCTGGTCTCAAGGTGGCTGTACCTTCTACCCCATACGACGCTCTCGGCCTGCTGAGGACGTCTATCAGAGATGACAACCCGATAGTTTTCACCGAACACGCGCTGTTGTACGGCGTCAGGGGAGAGGTGCCGAGCGAATACTATGAGGTGCCTTTCGGGAAGGCCGC
>JAAXHZ010000266.1 GCA_012270625.1 Dehalococcoidia bacterium
GTACTAGACAGTGTTGACATTTCCGACATGAGCGTCATCCACACACCATCTGTACGCAGGATTTCCCCTCTCCCTTGAGGGAGAGGGCTAGGGTGAGGGTGAAATCCGTGCGATTAGCTCGCTCCTCGGCAGCAAAGTGAAAATGTCAACACTGCCTAGGCGAAGACTAAAGTTTGGAGCTGACTGATATAGCCTCAGCTATACTTGCGGATAGGCTCATCGTCACCCGCCACGCGAGTATAGAGGCGATGAACGATAGTCTGAGCGTCTCAGAAGTTTGCGGCGCAACGATCATCGGGGAGATAATCGAAGATTATCCGACCGACTATCCACATCCGAGCTGTTTGGTACTCGGATACTTGAGTGACGGGAATCCTGTTCATGCGGTCTGGGCGTATGAACAACAGCAGGAATATGCATTTCTGATAACGGTGTACCGTCCTGACCCCAGTCTGTGGATTCATTGGAGAACCAGGAGATAAGCGATGAGTGAGCACGGACTGTGTCCGATTTGTGGTGGCGAGCTGATCGACAAGCAAATTGAAGTGTTGCTCAGAGGTGGTGACCATACCGCTGTTGTGCATGCGCCTGCCTTCCAGTGCGTCTATTGCCACGAGGTGCTATATGCGGCTAGTATCGTTCGCGCGTTCGAGCGGGTTGAATCGCAGCTCGAACGCGGTGACACAGATGACTTCAAGCCACTCGGAAGGGTCTTCGAAGTCGAGCTACACCATGTGCCGCACCTGAAAATGATTATCGATAAGCCTGTTGTTACAGCCAGAACCGCCAACACTGGAGGATAAAGACCGACATGCCCACCATGCCCGCCGCGCAGGCCACTGGCCTCAAGCAGCTTCGATGTGACGAGATCCCGATTCCCGATCCAGAGCCAGGCAAGGTCTTGGTCAAGACGACCCTCGCTTCGATCTGCGGCTCGGACCTTCACATCTGCTACATGGGCTGGAACGTGTACGAGTGGCCTCTTCCGCATGGCTACCCCGGCCACGAAGGCGTTGGCATAGTCGTCGACGGCAGCGACACCGGCTTCGAGGAGGGCGAGCTCGTCCTCACCGCCCCGAACATCTGGGGGTCGAAGACCTTTGCCGGATACCAGTTGATCGACCCTCAGTTCTTGCTGAGGCTTCCAACCGACACGCCGCAGGCGCACCTTCTGATGGCGCAGCAGCTCGGAACGGTCGTGTTCGGGACCCGCAAGCTGCCGTCGCTCGTCGGCAAGACCGTCGCCATCCTCGGACAGGGCTCGGTCGGGCTATTTCATGACTTCATGCTCAGGCGAATAGGAGCGCACCGCATAATCGCGATCGAGCCTGTGCGGGAGCGACGGGAACACGCCAAGAGGATGGGTGTGGACGAGGTAATCGACGTCACTGGACAGCGCGCCACAGACGCAGTGTACGATCTCACGGACGGCGAGGGCGCCGACCTGGTGGTCGAGGGCGTGGGCAGCGTCGATACGCTCAACCAGTCGCTTCAGCTGGTAAAGCCGCTGGGCAGGGTCGCCGTGTTCGGCCTGCCCCCGACCATGGACAGGGTTCCGTTCGACTGGGACACGTTCTTCCGAAAGCGACTGGACCTGCACACCGTGTTCGGCGCCCAGGACGAGCCTGGGCTGCCTGCCTTCCAGCTTGCCGTGGACTTCATAAGAAACGGCGAGATCGACATGGAGCCTTTCGTCACTCACCAGTTCCCGATCACGCGAGTCCAGGAAGCGTTCGACCTGGCAGACGCCAGGGGCGACGGCGCGCTGAAGGTATCGCTGACCTTCTGAAGGGCCTGTGCAGCTACACGTTGAACCCGGCTTGCAGCACCTCTCTGAGTGACCGCACGATCCTGTCAGGCTGCACCCTCGATCCCGTGGGCAGCCCCCGTCCGCGAAAGTCGTGCCATATGCCGGTTATTCCAAGTCGCTGCGGCGCCGCGACCTCCCAGTCTAGGTTGTCACCGATCATCCACGTCTCGTCCGGTCGCGCATCCAATTGAGCGAGTGCGTGAAGATAGACACGCTCGTCCGGCTTGCCCACGCCGAACTCCTCCTCGATCATGATGAGATCGAAGAATCTCTCGAGGTCGAACCGGTCGATCTTGGCCCGCTGACTCGCTGAGCTGCCGTTGGTGATCAGCGCGAGCCGTATCCCGGCTTCCTGAAGGATCGTGAGCGTTTCGAGCGCGCCGGAAAACGGACGTACGCGCCGCTCTCGCTCGCGAGCGTAGGCGTCACCGATGGAGCGTGCCACACCCAGCGACTCTATGCCCATCTGCCGAAACGCGCCGACGACAAGCTCGTGTCGTATGTTCGCCCTGCTCAGCCGCGCGCGCCGGTGCCGGTCCGGGTCCGCCCAGAACCACCGACGGTAGGAGTCCAGGCCGGCCACGAGCCGCTCGACCGTCCAGCCTGGCAGCTTATCCACATGGGCCGCGCAGACGGCCCTGAGAGCGTCCGCAGCGACCGGCTCATAGGCGAGGATTGTGTCGTCCAGGTCGATCAGCATCGCCTTGGGCAGGTGACCGGTCATCGCGCTCTGCGGGTCAGTCGTCACACTGGCACAGCAAGCGCAGCGTCTCGAACGGATAGATGCCGGTGTAGTGCGCGTCGCTCCACAGGAACTGGACCGCGTACTTCCCCACCGGAAGGTAGTCCTCCGCTCGCAGATCGGCGGGGACGCTCGCCGGGTCGAGCAGACGCCTGTTGGTCCACTCCTCGACGCACTCGGCGCAGCCGCAGTTTACGCGCAGGTAGGTCGCCGTAAAATCGCACACGTGGTCATCCGACCAGACGATACGCACGTTCTGACCATCAAGCTCGACACTGGAGACGCTAGCTTGGGAGTTGCGGTTCATTATCTACGGCCCCTTCTCTGGCGACGTCGCGCTGAACGGGTTCCTCTTGGATCAGGCTCGTTAGCTGGCGGGATGTTAAGATGTGCCGGATCCGATGGAATTTGAACCGCCGCCCCCATTCTTACCCAAGCTCGCCCGTGATGGTTTTCGATGATCTTCTGCGCCGGTGTTCCAGCAAAGGTGTGCATTGTCGCGTGGTGGACTGATAGAACCGCGTCCTGAAGTTTGTTGTTTTCTTCTAGATCCACTACCGTGAGACCTACGGCGCGAGCCTGATCGCGGCCAACTCTCCGTCCGTGAGAACGAAAAGACTCATAATCGGCAAACCAATCGGCGACCCTTCTGGATTTCTCGGCCGCATTTTCCTCACCGGCCATCATGTAGCGTTCGAGCCAGCCGGCTACCATATCAGATGCCAGTCTCTGGGAGTCTTCACATTGAGTCAGTAACCCCGGCGCGTATGTTCTAAGAATCGGCATCCAAGCCGCGAGATTCTCAGGAACTTTGCACTCGCGCTTTGCGAGCTCGAACTGGTTGAGGATTGCTTTCGCAGGGGCAGACCTCGGGCCTTCTGGTGTAGTGATGATGAATTGTGGGTCGATTGGCCCCAGTTGAGAAT
>JAAXHZ010000267.1 GCA_012270625.1 Dehalococcoidia bacterium
AGAAAGCCCGCGATACTCTCCGTCCAGCCGACGAACTCCCCGAAGACGGCCTTGAATACCACGATGCCGATTGCGATTAGGTTGCCCGCGAGCGCGATGCCCACGGCAACGTTATCGGCCTCGATCTGCTCGTGGATGTTGAACGAGGTCGTCCACTCGTAGATCAGCGCGTAGATAATCAGCGCGACCAGACCTAGCGCCAGGAACGCGATGGCGGTCTCAGGGCCTCCGGTGTCACCGGATATGGCGCCGGCGATTACCAGTCCCACGGCGACGTACACGGCGAACTCAACCGCTCCCGTGCCAGCATTGTGGTCTCTGATAATCTCCTCCTCAGTGCTGAAGTCGTGCAGTACCAGCTTGTCCACTACTATACGGGCGATGTTCAACACCACAATGCCGACGATCGAGTACACGAACACCAGCCCCACATCCTGCCAGTATTCGGCTGTAAAGCCAAGACTGTCGTCAGCCACCACGAGGAACGGCTGATAGAGACCACCGAGGAACACAAGAATCACGCCAAAGTAGTAGCCGCAGATGCTCACCGCCAGGGCGAGGTTGTCCTTCTGGTTGAGCTGCTCCTGGATCTTGTACGGAGTAATGAAGTCCTGCGCAATTCTGGCGATGGCGAGCACGATCACTCCCATGACCACATAGACCAGTCCCCTGGGAATCTGCTCGAACACGTCCACGAATGCTTCAATCATCGCACGCCCTTCGTTCTACTTGTGGTAAACGGTAACAATGTGAGGTGGAATGTAGATCGATACGTACACCTCGAAGGGCTGGTCCCCCATCTTGACCACGGACACGCCGCCCTCTTCATCTTCCCGGACAAATTCCCAGAGCCAAAAACCCTGGCCGCCCTTGTCCAGTACCTCGTAACTGTTCCGATAGTAGTAGCTGTGGCCGTCGTATTCGAAACTGTTATCAAGCGACTTGTGCTCGTCCCACTCAACCAGGACGTCGTAATCGAGGCCGACCGCCGACAGACCCATCGGCCTATCCTGCAAGACGACGGAGATGTGCAGCCCATCGTGGTCGGACCACTCGATAGACGCGCGACGCTCGCCGTCGACGAGGGCAAGCTCGAACGAATCTCCGTACCTCGACTCCAGCTTGGTGATGCGCTCGACTATCAAGTAGGCGTCTTCTCCGGTTTCCCATAGTCCGGGAATAAAGAGCACGTCTCCAATTCGCGCTGAGCGAATCGAGTCATCCGCGGGAACGTTTCCCGACGACTTCTTTCGTCCCTTGCCGAATAGAGATCTGAGCATGGTTCCCTAGATAGGCTGCGGAGTGTGGCTCTTCCAGCGGTTGATAGCGGCCTGCGCGCGGGGGCTGATCGCGTTCTGTACCCGGACGTTGAGCAGCGCGGGCCTGTCGAGTCTGATGGCGCGCTCGATTGCCGAGTCAAGCTCATCCGGATGCTCAATCAGTTCGCCGTGTCCGCCAAGACCTCTCACGACCTGATCATACCTGGAGGGCAAGAGATCGGTAGCTACCGGCTTACCGTACACCCCTACCTGGATCTGGCGATCGATTCCCCACGCGGAGTCGTTCCCCATTATTCCCACAATGGGCAGGTTGTGTCGAACGGCGGTATCGTACTCCATCGCGTTGAAGCCGAAAGCGCCGTCTCCAGTAAACATGAAAACACGACGTTCGGGATACGCGGCCTTGGCTGCTATCGCGGTAGGCAGGGCTTGTCCGAGCATCCCCAGCGGAGGCAGATACCACCACGTCTTGGGTGAGAGCGCGGGCGAGTACGCCCTTCCAAAGTGGCAGAAGTCCCCACCGTCGTATGAGACTATGTCCTCCGGCCCAACGTGGTACCTCACGGCCTTGTGAACGAAAATCGCGTGCATGGGCGACTCGGACTGCGCCAGTGACTCCAGATCCTTCTGTTGCGCCACGCGCTCTTGTTCGAGCCTGGACAGCCACGGCAGATCGCGCCACTCACGCTTCGAAGCCTCTTCCGTCATCTGGCGCGCGACCGCCTCGACATCCCCGTGTATTCCGACCGAGACACCGCGATTCCTGGCGATCTCAGCAGCGGATGGGTCCACCTGGATCACTTTGGCGCCAGGCGCTATGGTCGGCGGCATCGCGTATCCAACAATCAGGTCTTGCTTCCGTCCCATCAGCACGACGGCGTCGGCCTCTCTGAGAAGTCTCGCAGCCCTGTTAAGCCCAGAGTCGAAGAAGCCGTAGCAGTAAGGATGGGCGTCTGACACCAGTCCCCTGGCGTCGCCCTCGGTCATGAGGGGTATCCGAGTGGTCTCGACCAGCGTCTCCAGCGTCTCCCCTGAGCGCGCGTAGGCGCCCGCGCTGCCGACGATAAGCAGTGGCCTATCGGCAGCGTGGAGTATGTCAACGGCGTCGCGTATCTTGTCCAAAGATGCCGCAGGCGCGCCTATGTCACGGTATTCGCCTGGACCGTAGAACGCGATCTGCTCTTCAGGAACGAGCTGCTGCTGGACGTCCACCGGAATGGTCAGGTGTACCGGTCCTCGCCTGCCCTCGTAGGCAACACGAAGCGCGGTCGATATCATATCCGGTATCCGACGCGCGTCGGTGACCATCCATGAACCCTTGGTGACAGGCTGCGCCATACCGACCTGGTCTATCTCCTGCATCGCGCCGCGGCCCAGCTCGAGAAGTTCAGCGCACCCGCTGATGGAGAGCAGAGGACTGCCCGAGTGCATGGCGTTGGTCAGCCCAGGAATAGCGTTGGCGAATCCGGGGGTGGTGTACATCGCGACGCCCGGCTGACCGGTGATTCGGCCCCATGCGTCCGCCATGTGGACGGCGGCCTGTTCGTGTCTGGTGTCAATGAACCTGAAGTCCTGATCGGCCATGACGTCCAATGCTGGCAGGATGTGGTCGCCAGCGAGGGTGAACACGGTCTGGACACCCTCCAGGCTCAGAGCCCTGGCGATAAGCTCGCTACCACTAACCATCCCCGACACGGTCATAGGTAACTCCGACTCTTCTGAGGACTTTCAACGGGGCTATTTTATAGACGCCGCTGAAGTTTGCCAATGTAAGCGGGAGGCTGGAGAAAATTGCATAAATGCAGTCTTCTCTCGACGAGCCGAGACATTTTGCAATTCTCTGCCCGATTGCTATAATTCTGAACAGCGGCTGTCGCTGGGGATTCGTCTAGTGGTAGGACGACAGACTCTGGATCTGTAAGCAGAGGTTCGAATCCTCTATCCCCAGCCAAAGATATGGTTGCCGGAGGGCGACTTCCAAGCCTTCATGTGCCATGTGGCGCGTTCGTCTAGCGGCCGAGGACACCACCCTCTCAAGGTGGAGACACGGGTTCGAGTCCCGTACGCGCTACCACCATCCTCACCCGCGTGATCTTCAACTTAGGGCCAGACGATGGTCCGCTGATCTGAATCTCAGCATCGTCCAGCCCTTCAGACAGCCCGCTGGTTATCGCTGTCCCGGAGACGATCACTTCCGTATAGTCCGCGCCCAACACATCCTGCCCACTCAAGTCGGCTATCGTATCGCTTCCTGAGTACACCACATAGCCGTACTGCCCAGGCTCCAACGTCCCTGTAGCGGCGGCCATGGTTGCCTCGAAGTGGACGCTCGTGACCGTTCCGACGATCGCGTCGCTTCCCACCGAAAAGCCCAAGCGCACGGCGCCCTCGTTGAACAGGAGCAGCCTGGACGAATCACCGTCGGGTTCGGTTTCGTCCAGGCATTCCCACAGGTCGCTGCACCCCGACAGGAAGACAGAGCCCCCGGCGTGGGCTGCCGAGGTCGGATAGAAGTAGGCTAGCGCTGCCGTGCTGCCTGTCCCACTCTCCGACCACTGGCCCGTTCCCTCGTCGTTCACCGCCCGCACCTGCACCTGGTAGTCGGTGTCCGCCAACAGGCCACCGATGGTAGCGGCGGTGGACGTGCCGCTGTGGTCGTAGCCGCTCCACGTCGCTCCGCCATCAGCGCTGTAGCGCACCTCGTAGCCGGTGATGGCCGGGCCGTTGTTGGTCGGCTCAACCCACGACACCGCCAGGCTGTCGACGGACTGACCCTCCACTGTGGGCGCGGGCACCCGGCCCGGGACCTCGGCGCAGTAGGGCAGTTTCAGCTCGTCGAGGTCATGCTCGCCCGCGTCCTTCAGACCGTCCGGTATGCAGCCGGAGAAAGCGTTGCCCGACAAGCGCAACTGGTCAAGATCCAACTCCACAAGGCTGGCAGGTATGTTGCCGGTGAGCTGGTTGTCCCGGAGCCACAGCTCCTCCAGGCTCTCCAGGTCGCCCAGATCCGGTGGGATGGCGCCGGTCAGCCGGTTGCTGTCCAGCACTAGCAGCCACAGGCTGCTCATACTGCCCAACTCCGATGGGATCTCGCCACTCAGCTGATTGTCCGCCAGGTCCAACGCTTCCAGCTTGGTCAGCCGTCCCAACTCCGCCGGTATCGGTCCGGTCAGCTCGTTCGCGAACAGGTACAGATGGTCCAGCTTGGATAGCCTTCCCAGCTCAGAGGGAATCTCGCCCGTGAGGGCATTCACGTCCAGGTCAATTCTCGTCAGCTCCTCCAGCCCGCCCAGAACCGCAGGGATGCCTCCGGCCAGACCGCGGCCGGTTAGGTGCAGCACGGCCACACCGTCCACCTGCCACCGGAGAGTCACCCCGTCCCAGGTCGAGACCGTAGTCGTCGCGCTCCAGTTCAGCGTGGAAGTCGAGCGCCTAGCAGCGTGTCCTTCGCTCCAAGAAGTATCTCGCAGTCCCGCGCCAGTCCGGGATTGTCGCTGACGTTGGACACGGCAGTCCCCCCGTAGCATCCGGACGGCGCTGCTGCCGTAATACCGACGTTCAAGGATGCGACTCCGCCCTGTCCATCGCTCGCCTCCACGGTTAGCGTGTATGAAGCGACCGCCTCCCGGTCGAGAGCGCCGGCGACCGTTATCCTCCCAGCGCTGGCGTCGATACTGAACTTCCCGTCCCCATTGCCAGCGCTGATCGAGTAGGACACCGGGTCTCCGTCCGGGTCGGACGCGGACACCGTGCCCACCCTCACACCGGCAGGCGCGTTCTCTGCGATGGAGAACGAGTAGCCCGACTCGGTGAACACCGGCGAGAGGTTGCACGGCCCGGTCGTGAGCGAAACTGCATCTGACGGCTCGCCCCACTCGGCGGCCCATATCGTACCATCGCCCCGGGCCTGTACCCTGAACTCGTGGGTCGTATCGCACGAGACGCCGTCCTCAGGACTGACAGCTATGCTCGTGTCCGTAGTGGTCCCGACGTCGCTCCACTCGCTCTCTGATCCTCCAACACGGTACTGCGCCCGGTACTGCTCAGCGCCGTCTAGCGCGCTCCATCTGATGGTAAACACCCCCTCCGACAGGGACACGCTCAGGCCCATCGGGATGGGCGCGCAATCCGCCAGTCCCACGTCGTCGAGGTCGTGGTCACTCACGTCCCGCAGACCAGCGGGTACGCATCCGGTGAACAGGTTGCCAGCGAGTCGCAGAAGCGTGAGCTTCGACAGGTCGCCCAACTCCGGCGGTATCCTGCCAGTCAGTCGGTTGCCTCCAAGGTCCAGGCGTGTCAGACTGGTCAGACCGCCCAACTCCGGCGGTATCTCTCCCGTCAGGCTTTCTCGTTCAAGCTGCAGCCACGTGATCCGCCTGGGTGTGCCGCCAACGCTCACACCGTCCCAGTTCGTGATCGAGGTCGTGAGTCCCCAGTTCAATGTAGCTGTGCCAGCCAGAGTGTCCCTGACGCCCAGCAGGACTTCGCAGTCTCCCACCAGGACCTTCTCTGTACGAGCATTCGGGACCACTGTTCCGCTTCTGCATGAGAGTGGAGCCTTTCGTACACGTACCATCAGTTCGTCGCCACTCTCCCAGGGCTGTGACGCCAGTGCCCAACTGAACGTATAGGCGGTTCCTGCCGTAGAGGTCGCGCCGGCATCCAGCATCGCGTCGAACACGTCAAGGGACACCGACACGGAACCATCCTGCTCGATGAAGTCCAGAATATGGTCGCCGAGCAGGTCGTCTGGATCAGAGGCGGTGATGAATTGCACCTTGGCCACCCCGGGCTGTTCTGCAGGCTCCGAGCTCGTGGCCGCAGGTTCCCACGAGATACTGCTGATGGTCGACGTGGCGCCGTCTGAGCCGGTGAATGACGCGGGGGTCAGCACACCGTTCGTCGAGTCAGCCGCGACGGTTGACCCGACTGTAACCGGGTCGAAGTAGAGCTCGTGCAGAGTGCCCTCCGGCGAGGTGACCGTTACCGTCCAGGGGTTACTTAGAACGTAGTTGCACTGTTGGAAGTAGGGTGTGGATTCCTTGAAGTCAAAACTGTACTCTCCGGCGATGAGCGGACGCACGAGTGTGACCATGATGTCGTATGTGATCCGGTCGAATTGTCCGTCGTTGTCCTCGTCCAGGTTGGTCACAACACCGTTCTCATAGGTGAACAGGGCTGCGTCCCTGTTTTCAACCCACCTTTTCAGCCTGAAACCACTGTCAGGATAGCGTCCGTACGCCTGCCGCTTATCGAGCGCGGTGCCAGCGGGCATACCTGAGACAACATCATGGTCGGTCTTCCAAATGCTGTATGGCCTACTTCTTTCCCCTGGCCAATTCTGTTGGTTAGTTAAGTGCTCGTACTTGTTCCTGAGGCAATCTTTGTAGACATCCGAACCGCCCCCGGCTGCAAGCTCAGCGGCGACCTCGCTAACCCGTTTCCTCAAAGCGCCGAGGGTTATGGTTGCATCAGTGGGCGGCACGTCCAGAAGAAACTCCTGGGCGTCTCCGGCTATAGTAGTAGTCGCGACGGCTGGCAGCCACTTCCTGTGGGTCTCGCTGTGCAGACTGTACATGTCGTCATAAGAAAACGTCTCTGATTCTGACAGGAAGAAGTGGTCGTCAAGCTCAAACAGTCCGTCAAGCACTGTCCCATAACTGGATTGGGGGTCACTAACCATGAATAGGACTGCTTCCCTGCTGTCCCACTGACTGTCGCGCAAAGCAAGGATTTCAGCCAACTTATCGTTGGCCTCGTCTCTCGTCTCATAGCTGATTGCGTTAAGCAGGATCGCCACAGTGCTGGTGGGGCCTGTGCCTGTCAG
>JAAXHZ010000268.1 GCA_012270625.1 Dehalococcoidia bacterium
GCGCGATGAGCCTGTCGCAAGTCGGCCGGCATGGTATCCGGATCGTAGAGGTCGGCGAGGGTGGCCTCTGACCAGACTTCCCGTGCGTCAAGCACCCGTTGCGCCAACTCTGAAATGCGCCCTAGTTGCTGCGGTCGAAACCTAGGGACCGGAAATGTGTTGTAAACGACGCCGACTGAGTACATGTAGTCGCTCTTCATGCGGCCGGTCACAGTCCTCATCCACGCCATATGAATCGCAGATGTGAGCAGCCCAAAGTGCCACAGCTCCGCGTCTGGCAAGATGCGAAGCTTCTGATTTGCAATCACGTCCGGACCGAGCCAGCCAATGGGCACGTATTCGCGACGCTCGGAGCTGGTGTTGGGGAGCACGAGATAATCGCGGTCCAGGCGCTCATCCACGCCAAGCAATGTCGGAGCGAGACCGCGAGTGCTTGCGCGATTGCTGGACTCTCGATACTGCCGTACTCGCTCAACCCGCTCCCTGACCAGAGGCAAGCGACGCAAATCTCTTGGCGACACGTCGCGCAGATACAGCACCCAGCGGTGAAAGCCATTGATGAACTCGTCACCACCCAAGTATTGCCTAAAGAGCGGCTCCGCCTCTGGCTCTTCCTTTAGAAACTCGGATCGCTCACTGGTGCTGAACGTCAGAATGCCTTTGTCAATCATCTGGACGCCAGTCTTGAGCTGCGGAAGGCCGTTGATCGGCGAGCGTGCTGCTCGTACTACGATCCTCGGATTGGCGATCGCTCCAGCGTCAATCAGATACGGCGAGAGCGCTGTGTGGGTGCTTGCAGTCGGTTCTTCAGACTTGATGGTGGCATAGCTGAACAGCTGTTTCTCAGGAGGTGCTGAGGAGGCTTGGGTAAGGCCGACAATCACGACATGCACATGGGACCTTCCTCTCGCTTCCGAACCCCACTCAAAGGTTCGATGTGCGAAGGAGATTTCTGCGTCGTTCCGGTCGTACAGGAGAGGCCACAGGATTCCGACCTGTGCACCTTGAGTTATCGAGTTTGTGGCGACGAAACCGATCTTGGCTGAACCTCTTTGAATGTACTCGGTAGCCACAAGAAACCAGGCAGCCACATAATCGAGGGTTCCTGACCCCTCAACATGATTAGCTGCTCGACGTACCTGCTCGCCCTGCAAATCCGACTGAAACTGGGATCCTCGGAACGGCGGATTGCCGAGTACGTAGCTGCACTGCTCCGCCGGGAGCACATCGTTCCAGTCGATCTCGTGGGCGTCCTGATTGTGGATGTGCGGCGACTTACGCAAGGGGATTCGACTGAAGTACTGACCGAACGCTTCGCTCAGCCGCACGTTCATGATGTGATCCATCATCCACAGGGCCGTCTCAGCGATACGAGTGGGGAACTCGAGGATTTCGATCCCATAGAACTGGTCGACGTTCATCACCGAGAGCTGGGAAACATCCTGCACTGCCTGACGTTCTGCGCCGTGGATTTCGAGCAACACCTCAATCTCCAACTGACGCAGCTCGCGATAGGCGATGATCAGGAAGTTGCCGCAGCCACAGGCGGGATCGAGGAACGAGAGCTGGCCCAACTGACGCTGAAAGTCGGCAAGGCGCGCACGCCGGGCGCGTCCACGCATCGCCTTCAGTCGCGTGAACTCCGACCGCAACGCATCGAGAAAGAGTGGCTCGATGACCTTCAGGATGTTCTGCTCGGTGGTGTAATGCGCTCCGACGGCTCGACGATGGTTTGGGTCCATCACCGATTGGAAGAGCGCGCCGAAGATGGCGGGTGATATCCGTGACCAATCGAAGCGCGCCGCCGCAATCAGCGCGTCGCGCAGAGATGAGTCGAAATCTGCAGTCCGAATCCGTTCGGCGAACAGGTCACCGTCAACGAACGGAAATGCACGCAGGTCCGCGTCAAGATGATGAGATCTCTCCGCCTCCGGAGTGTTCAGCGTCGTGAAGAGATGGTCGAGCCACATCCCAGTGTTGGCGCCATCCTCCGAAGTGCGCTCCTCCAGCAGCGAGAGCAGACTCTCTGGCTCGAAGATGCCAGTGTTGTCGGCGAACAAACAGAAGACGAGCCGAACCAGGAAGCGATCGAGGTCTTCGCCGCGGTATCCCGATTCGCTGAGTCCGTCGTGCACTGCACCGATCAGTTCCGAGGCTTCAATGTTGACGGGGTCCTGATCCCGGAAGGCGCGCTTGTGCACGCCCATCATGAAGCCGAAGTGCTCAACAAAGTCGGGCAGCTGTTGCAGGTCAAATCGGACTTCTTCGTTGAGGTCCAGATCGACCAGGTCCCAGGTCTGGAAATCGCAGAGCAGGAGGTATCGCGGCTGCTCACGCTCGGCCAGCGCGTCGAAGTATTCGAGTGCCTGTTCGCGGGCCGCCGACAGGCTCCGACCGGTCGTCTTTTGCTCTACCAGCAGCACCGACGGCCAGAACAGATCGATGTAGGCGTTGGCATGGTTGAGTTTCTCGACGTGCTGTTCGTATCTGGCCACACTTCGGCGTCTGATCCCAAAGATGGCGAAGAAGTCGTTGTAGAAAGTCTGAGTTTCGCTCTGCTCATACCGATCGTTGGCGTGTTCGCGGGCGAACTCGGACGCGCGGGCGCGGATTTCATTCCACGACAGTCGCATCTCAGACCCTGCTTCCCGGTCGTTTCACGCAATAGCGCAGGAACAGCTCACCAAGGTCGCTTCGCGCCACAGATATCAACTCTACGTCGATGATCCCGTCGCGCGAACTCGCTCCTGCCCACATAACCGCCCCATGCCCGACCTCTCCTCCGACGACCCGCGGGGCGAGCGTCAGGAAGAACTCGTCGACCAATCCCGCTTGCATCAGGGCGCCGTTGAGCGTCGCGCCGCCCTCGACCAGCACTCGCCTGGCTCCGAGCTCCGTTTGCATGTGCATCAGAGCCGCTTCTGCCTCTGCTCCAGTAGGCACCGTCACGACCGATCTCCCGAGCGTTGCCAGACGCCTGCGGACGTTGTCCGGCGCCGCGTCGGAGAGGTAAACCACTGCCTCGAATGACTGATCCGTGAAGAATCGCCGCTCCACCGGCAGGTCGCCGCTGCGAGTGATCACTGCCGCAATCGGAGTGCGCGACATCCCTCGAGCAAGACGCCACTCTTCCAGGTCTTTGCGACCCAGCCGGGCTGAGGTTCCGCTGGCGCGAAAGGTGCCGCCGCCGTTGACGACGACGTCGAAGT
>JAAXHZ010000269.1 GCA_012270625.1 Dehalococcoidia bacterium
AGGGTGAAAAGTACGAATACATACCCTGTCACCAGAGCCGCATCGAGTCTAGGAACAGCTGCCTCAGATCCTCCTCTTCGACCGGACGTGGCGAAAGCTTTATAACCCGCTGCTGCGGAATTGCGCCCGCCGCGAGAGCTGGAACATCCTCGGCAGTGTACCCGATGGCCCCAAGACCATTGGGTACGCCAATACGCCTGAGTAGGCCGATTATGGCATCCGCTAGCACGTCACCGGCGTCTTCTGGCCCGGCGTCTGAGACGTCCGCGCCCATTAGCCTGGCCGCGTGCAGGTGCCGCTCAGGATTCGTAGGCGCGGTGTACCTGAACACTGCCGGGGCGTTCAGTATCACGCTCATTCCGTGGGGCACTATAGGATGGTCGTCCGGGTAACCCTCCGGCACGAACTCCCTGACCATGCCGGAAACCGGATACGACATTCCGTGTGGCAGGTGGCATCCGGCGTTTCCGAATCCGACACCCGCGAACGTCGCCGCCAGCATCATGTTGGACCGCGACTCGATATCCTCGGGTTCCTCGACCGCATTGACGATGTTCCGCGCCACCATCTCTATTGCCCGTGTCGCCCACACGTCCGAAATTGGATTGGAACCCTGGTATGACGGTCTCATACCAGGATCCGGCGCCGCCTCCCGCTGGCTGAAGGGCAGGGCGGTGTACGATTCAAGACCGTGACACAGCACGTCGAATCCGCTGCACGCAGCTACCATCCCCGGAAGCGTGCGGCTGTTCTCGGGATCGACCACTCCCATTACCGGCCTCAGCGCCCTATGTGCCAGGCCGGTCTTCGCCTTCATCTCCAGAAGGTCGAATATAGAGACCCCTGTAGTCTCAGAGCCTGTCCCCGACGTGGTCGGCACGGCTATGTGCGGCTTGAGCGGACCAGGCACGGGCGCACCTTGTCCGATGGGAGCGTTGACGTATGTGAGGAAGTCCGCCGGATACGTCGAGTACAGGTTCGCGGCCTTGGCGGTGTCTATGCTCGATCCTCCGCCGACCGAGACGAACCCGTCGAAGTCGCCGTCTGTCGCGAACTCGATCGCGGCCTTGAACGACTCGTCTGTCGGCTCCACCTCCACCTCGTCGAACACCACGGCATCGATCCCCTCCGCACGCAGCGACTCAAGCACAATCGCGACCGGCTGAAGCTGCGCCATTCGAGGATCGGTGACTACCGCCACCCTCTTGGCCCCAAGCCGAGCGATCTCGAACCCGACCTCCCTAGTCGAGCCAGGCCCAAACTTGATCGACGACGTATCCATTGTGAATGCGGTCTCCAGTTCGTGATGAATCATACTGGCTCCTAATCTACAAGGTGGTGGCTAAGATGATAGCATGAGGGTAGTCAATGAGTTGGTGTCAGACACGATGACATGCCGATGACTCAAGAAATTCGCTGGCAGTACAGGTTCACAAACTTCTCTCGTGCGTTTTCCCTCTTGCGTGAGGCCTTGGAGGATGGTCTCGAGTCGCTGAGTGAGTTGGAACGCGAGGGCGTGATACAACGCTTCGAGTACACTTTCGAGCTCGCCTGGAACACTCTCAAGGATCGCTTGGAATACGATGGAGTTGTCTTCGCAACAGTCACACCGCGCAACGTCATCCGTCAAGCATATCAGGCGCGTCTCATAGAAGATGGCGAGACGTGGATCGACATGCTCACTGACCGCAACCTGATGTCACACACATACGACTCTGAAAGGTTCGAGCAGGTTATAAGAAACATCATCTGTCGATACCTGCGGATTCTCGAAAAGATGTACACTCGGCTGATCAGGGATATTGCCGAATCATGACTGTTCCCGACCTGACGCCCGCAACTATGGCGAAGCTGACTCAAGTATTCGCATCATATCCTGATCTGACAGAGGTCATACTGTTCGGTTCACGTGCCACCGGAAGGGCGTCTGAGCGTTCCGACATCGATCTCGCGACGCTCGGCATAATAGACCACAACCTGCTCGGACGTTTGGCGCTCGACTTGGAGGACATGGATATCCCGCAGAAGTGCGACCTCAAGGCCTACGAGAGCATTCGATACGCTCCGCTTAGAGCACATATAGATTCCTTTGGCATAACGATTTACAAGATTCGATCTAATACTCCAACTTCCACTGAGATTTGAGCGCCATGCCCTCCATACTCATCGCTGCCTTCGACGGCCTCCAGCCAAGCCAGGTCCGCCCTGACCTGATGCCCAGTCTTGCCCACTTCGCCTCTGGTGGCGTCTTCTTCGAGAACCACCATCCGGTGTTCCCGTCCGTCACTCGGATCAACGCCGCCAGTATGGTCACTGGTACCTACTCTGGAAAGCATGGTTTGGCCGCCAATACAATGGTCGCGCGGGACTATGATCCGACCTCGGCATTCTCAGCCTTAGAGCCGACACTCGCCGACATGGCTCGAAAGACGGGTAGGGTGCTTCTAGCCCCGACACTGGCGGACATACTGGCAGACCACGGCATGGAGTACACTGCCATCGGCGTGGGTACGTCTGGCAACGCCTATGTCCACAATCCACGTGCCCATGAGTCCGGCGGCGCGACCATCCATCCAGATTTTACGCTGCCTTACGATCTGTCGGCTAAGCTGGAATCGAGATTTGGCGCATGGCCAGATGAGGCCATGCCGAATACTCCTCGCCTCGACCACGCGGTAAGGATTCTGACCGAGCACATCCTGCCCGAGTGCCAGCCCGCGGTCGCCCTGATCTGGTCGTCCGAGCCGGACAAGGCACAGCACGCCACAGGCGTCGGCTCCGAGATGTCCGACCGCGCAATCCGAGAGGCGGACGCCAGGTTTGGCAGTATGCTCGAATGGCTGGAGACCAACGGACGCAGCTCCGATACGGACGTGCTGGTCATCTCTGACCATGGATACTCCACCATCCAGGAGACCGTGAATGCAGAGTGGTACACCCGCGATGCTGGCTTTTCACCTCAGGACGTGATCGTCGCGCCCAATGGCGGGAGCGTCCTGTTCTACTGCCGTAACCAGGATGTCACCCAGAGGCTCGCGGCATGGCTCACGGAACGTCCCTGGTGCGGTGCGCTGCTCGCCTCCGAAGCCGCGGGCCGGATAGATGGTACGCTGCCCATGTCCCTCGCTGGGGCTGACGGCCCTAGAGCGCCTGAATTGGCAATGTCGTTCGGATGGGACTCACGTCCTAACGACGCTGGATACAACGGATTCGTCTATTCGTCCGGAGGGCAGCCCGGCCAGGGCCAGCACGGCTCGATGAGCCGCCACGAGATGAACAACGTCCTGCTCGCGCGCGGCCCTAGCTTCAAGCAGGCCGTCCGCATCCAGTCTCCTACCGGAAACGTGGACCTCGCTCCGACCCTGCTAAGACTGCTGGGACTGCCTGTGCGGGAGGAGATGGACGGGCGGGTGATCGTAGAGTCGCTTGCGGATGGACCGGGCTCGGTCGATTGGTCTTCAGAAACTCATCGCGCCGAGCGCCAAACGTCCGACGGCGTGTACTGCCAGCACATCCGCACTTCACGGGTGGGCAGTACGACCTACCTTGACGAAGGGAGTGGGACTAGGGTTCAGAGCTCTTAAACTCTACGCTGGCGCGAACTTCGGAAGCGCGATACTGTCCGTAATGTCCTCGAACACCACCTTCAGCGGCATCCCGATCTGGAGGTTCTCAGGAGTCGGATCATCGATGACGATGTTGGTCGCCATCTTGGGCCCCTCCTCCAACTCCACGATCGCCGTAACAAACGGCACGTCGCCCACAAACCCCGGATGCGGGGCGCGGTGTACGATCGCGTATGTGAACAGCGTCGCCTTGCCGCTGGCCTTAATCCAGGTGGTGTCCCTGGAGAAGGTGAGGGGCGAGATGTCCCTAGGGTAGAAGTATGCTTGCTGGGCGGTGTTGTCGTACCTGAGCCATAGCTCGTGCTGCTTGGCCTTCTCCCAGTAGAAGTCGGACTCGCCCTGCGGGACCGGGACCGGCTTGTTGTATGCCTGTGTCATTACTTTGCTCCTGGATACATCCCATCATCCTTCTTTCACCCCTCCCTCGATGGGAGAGTGTTGGGATGACGGTGAATTAGTCTGGTCACTGAACCCCTCTTGCTCGATCGAAGAGGGTGACTTCTCCTAGTCCACCGCCAGTACCACGGTGCCGGTGGACGACAGCGACCCTCCGGTGCCGTGTACGAGCGACAGCTTGGGATCGTCTATCTGACGGTCGCCGGCCTCTCCGCGAAGCTGCTTGACCGCCTCCACTACCAGGAACATGCCGTACATGCCCGAGTGCGTGTAGGACAGTCCGCCGCCACTGGTGTTCATGGCGAAATCCCCACCTGGAGCGGTGCGCTGGTCTGCGACGAAGGCAGGCGCCTCTCCAGGGCCGCAGAAGCCGAGGCTCTCCAGTGTTACGAGCACCGTGTAGGTGAATGAGTCGTAGATCATTGCCAGGTCTATGTCGTCATGTGTGACCCCAGCCATCTCCAGCGACTTGGGTCCTGAGTACCGCCCCCAAGTGCGGGTCAGGTCGGGCATGGTGCTTATCATACCGTGATCGTGGCCCTCTGCGGCTCCCAGCACGTACACCGGCTTCTTCGGCAGGTCGCGCGCGCGCTCCGCGCTGGTGATGACGTACGCTCCGCCGGCGTCGGTGACTAGACAGCAGTCTGGCAGGTGGAACGGCCAGGCGATCCAGCGCGAGTCGTGGTAGTCGTCGAAGGACATAGGAGCGTCCTTGAAGTACGCCCTAGGATTGAGGTTCGCCCACTTCCGCGTTGCAACCGCGACCTCCGCCATCCCCTGCCTGGTGTAGTCTTCACCATATTCGTGCATGTAGCGACGGGCTGCCATAGCGTAATTGATCGGCGCGCCTATGAACCCGTAAGGAGCCTCGAACTGCGGGCCAGGCTCCGATGCGTTGCCGCCTGCGCGCGATCGCGCGCTCCGACCGGCCTCGCCGTGCGTTACCAGCGCGACCTCGCAGTATCCGGCGTTGATCGCCGCCATCGCGTGCGCTATGTGGATGATGAACGACGATCCTCCGACCGACGTCGAGTCGGTATAGGTCGGCTCGATCCCCAGGTACTCGGCCAGCGTGAGCGTGCCGAACCCTGCCGATAGCAGACCATCCACGTCGCTCATCTTCAGCCCAGCGTCTTCGAGCGCGTTGTACGCTGCCTCGGCGTGATGCTGCAGAGACGACTTGTTTTCTACCCTGCCTATTTCGTCGGACTCTGCTGCCCCGACGATGGCTACAGACCTTGACATATCAGCCATGCTGGTGCTGACCTCCTGGATTGTTTCTTGAGCACAAGCCGACCGGCACGCAGTGTCAAACCCGGCTCACGCCCAATCGTGACGTGATTGTAAGGTGGGAACTTCCCAAACGTCGCCTAGATTAACGCACTGCGGCTTCTGGGGCAAGAGAGTCGTCACGCGCGATAATCTGCCTGTCCTATTAATTGCCCCTGAGTTGTGACATCTGTGAGTGCAGCTCAGCAGTCTTTGCTGATCGCAAACGGGCTGTCGAGTTAGCCTCCCACGGAAGCGATGGCATCCGCCTGGGAATCGTGGATCTGGATGATCTTGTCGAATCCGCTGATCTCGAAAATCTCGCGAACGGGACCGGACAGTGAGCAGAGGGCAAGGCCATTGTTGTTTCTTTGCAGGACCCTGGCAGTCAGCAGGATAACGCGAAGACCCGCGCTGCTGATGTAAGTGAGATCTTCCATGTCGAGGATCATGGTGCAATCATGCTCGTCGACCGCCGCCTGTAGAGCATCCTGGAATTCTCTGGCGTTGGCGCCGTCGATACGGTCCTCGGCTCTTGCGATCAATACCTCGCCTCGCAGCTCGGTGCTTATCTCCATCGGTCCCATCTCCTTAGTATCGAGATTTCAACGTCGGTTGTCAGTTTCTATAACTCGGATTATGTCTGCGTATAACGCAGACCAATCATAGCAGGATGCCACATATTTAGCTCTACTTACTGTATGCAATGAGAAAATTGCATAAGTCCCAGATGTGTCATCATTGGGATGGTCCAGGGGATGGTCCGGAGAGACCCTCACTCCCTCACGCCTGGAAACAAGTTCTCACGCCCTCGTTCTCTTGACCGACCTCGACTCAGAACCTAGAATGCGCCCATCAGCCAGCACGAGGTTCTATGAGAAAGAGACAGACGGTCGAGCTTATGTCCGCCGGGGGCCTGGTTTACCGCAGGAACGGTGAAAGAGGGATAGAGGTTGTGATTTGCGGTCGGGAGTATCCGGCAGTTTGGGGACTTCCAAAAGGCACGCCTGATCCTGGCGAGACCGAAGAGCAGACGGCGCTTCGCGAGGTCCGGGAGGAGACCGGCCTCGACGTCGTGTCAGATGGCTACATCGATAGCGTCAAATACTGGTTCGTGCGCGCCTCCGATGGAGCGAGGTGCCGTAAGACTGTCCACTACTATCTGATGAGACCTGTTGGCGGTGACCTGTCTCAGCATGACCACGAGTTCGACTTTGTCGTGTGGACGTCGCCAACCGAGGCTTGCAGGACGCTCACCTACGAAAATGAGGTGGAAATTGTTCAGAAGGGTGCTTCCATGGTCGGCGAGGGAGTCCGAGCGGACTGAAGGCCGTGCCGATGTTTTCGTCAAGGGAAAGCGCGTAATCCTGCGAGAGAAGCATGTCTCTGACATAGCTGATGACTACCAGTGGCGCACCGACCCTGAGCTCGCGGAGCTGGACGCTACTCGCCCGCTCCAGATGAGCTACAGCGACTTTGAACGGTACTCGATTGAAGAGCTTAACTACCCCGCAACTCGCTCGAAGCGCCTGGCTGTCGATACTATCTGCGGATCCCATATTGGCAACGTCATGTTCTACGATATCGACCTTCGCTCAGGGGAGGCCGAGCTAGGCATCATGATCGGCGACAAAGACTATTGGAGCCAGGGATACGGCACCGAGACAGTCGGCCTTCTGCTCGATCACATGTTCCAGGAATATCCATTCAACCGCGTGTATCTGCACACGCTCTCTTGGAACCACCGTGCTCAGAAGAGCTTTCACAAGTCCGGATTCAAGGACGTAAAGCCGGTCCGACGCGGCGGCCTCGATTTCATCCAGATGGAGATATGGCGCCACGAGTGGGACTCCATACGCGCCGCTTCGTCTTCCACTCCAGTGCATGGGCCGGCACTCGACGATTGACGACGATACCGAGGGCATCACACCTCGAATGACAGCAGCTCGTCCGTAAACAGTATCTCCCCGTCGTAGATACTTCTGACGTCCCCGATGCCTTTCTCCATCACACCATGGCCCGACAGGTTCGGCCCAATGTGGACCAGGGCGAGTCTCTTCACTCCCGCCTCCTGCGCCAGCCTTGCCGCCCCTTTAGTGCCGCACTGGAAAGCCGCCTCCCCGTTCTCGTCCATAACGTCTTGGTCGTCCCAGCACATGCACAGCATCACGTCCGCGTCCTTCGCTAGCTCTCGCACCGTGTCGCAGGGCTGCGTATCTCCGGTAAAGACGACCGAGCCGCCTGGCGTGTCGAACCTGTAAGCGAGCGAATCTAGGAACGGCTGTACGTGCTCGGCGGGCGCGGCCGTGACCTCCCAGTCGGACCCCGAGTACACGCGACCGGGTCCTACGTCCTTGGCGAACACGTCGGGCGCTGGACGCGGCAGCGTCCCGCCTCTGTTCACGAACACCTTCTGGCTGAGTGGATGGCCCACCCGCGCCTTCCAGTCGTGCGCGAACACTCCGTCCTCACCCAGTATGCCCTCGGTGATCCTCTCGGTCAGTGTCGGTCCGTACACCTCCAGACGCTTCTCCTTGCCGATACTCTGGTCCCACCGGCAGAGCAGAAAGCACGGGTAGTCGATGTCGTGGTCAAAGTGGTGGTGCGTGAAGAAGAGCTGGTTGATCTCGGTCGGCCACAGCCCAGCCTGCACCAGCTTATGCGTCGCTGCCGGTCCGCAATCCACCATGATCCGGTCGTCACCCGTCTCCAGCACGAACGAGCTTCCAAATCGAGTCGGCGTTGGCGTCGGCGTTCCCGCCCCCAGAACGTGAATACGTGTCATACTGCCTGAAACCTCCTGGAAGTGCAGCTATTGGCGTTCAACGTGAATCGTCCGAAAAGCTTGACACACCTTACCCCAAAACTGAACATCGGGCCTACCCCTCACATCCTGCGCAGCGCGGGCGACATCGCATACGCTGCCAGCACGACCGGCGTACTGACGATCGCTCCCATCACGATCGCCGCCTCGTTTCCGAACAGCGACGCCAGCGCCCCTCCCAGGATGAATCCCAGCGGGAATGACGCTGTGACTACGTTGTACATGCTCAGAACGCGACCCTGCATCTGATCGCTCGCCACTGTCTGGAACAGCGTCAGCAGGAATATCGAATGGATCGCCCCGGCGACTCCCATCAGGAACAGCAGCGTGAGCGACGCCGGAAACACTCTTGAGAACCCGAACGCCAGCGTACAGGCATCCCAGCTGATTGCGGTCACGATCAGCGCAAGACCCTTTCTCGGAAAGTCTTGGACGACCGACGTGGCCAGCGCGCCGACCATGAATCCAGCGCCAAGACAGCCGGACATCACTCCGTAACCGGGCGCCCCGACTTCCAGCACGTCCCGCGCGTACACGGGTATCAGCGGCGTCACTACGCCAGCTGGCAGCTGCGTGACGGTGACTACCATCAGAGCGGGCAGGGGAGGTGTCTTCGCCACATAAGCAAACCCCTCTCTGAGCTGTGCCAGCACAGGCCCTCGTGATACTTCGGTCGAAGGCTTGGGCCTGACCCTGAACATGAGCAGCGCGCATGTTCCGAATGCCGCTGCCGTCATGAAGAATCCCGATGCTACTCCCAGTGCCTTGACCGCGACTCCAGCGACGACCGGCCCGATGAGCTCTCCTGCCGAGCTTGAAGACCCGGTGAGCGCGTTCGCGCTCAGCAGCCGTTCGCGTCCGACTAAATCGGTCAGAAACGCGCGCAGCGCAGGGAGAGACATTGCCCTCACTGCTCCAACCGCAAGTGTCGCGACGACCAGGTGCCACGCCTCCATCGCCCCCGTAAGAGCCAGCGCCCCAAGCGGAAGCGCAAACGCGACGAACGCCGCTCTGACTCCTATCAACAAGTTTCTCCGGTTGTACCGGTCCACCGCCAGCCCCGCCAGAGGAGCGAACAGCACGATTGTCAGCCCCGGCAGTCCCGTCACCAGTCCGACCCAGAGCTGCGAGCCGGTGAGCGTCAGCGCCGCCCAGCTCATCGCGAAACGTCGAGCTTCGGCTCCGAACTCGAACGGCACGTCGGCGATGAAGTAGCTTCTGAAGTCCCTGTCGGCCAGCATCGAAAGTGACGCTGGCCTGCGCTTGAGCAGTCTCATGCGTTTGAATAGTGTGGAAGCCGGTTCTCAATGACCATATCAGTGGAAATCCGGCTCGCGAGGATTCATGAAAAAGCGGCGGAGTTATCAAGCTCCGCCGCTTGCTCGAAGTTTCTTAGTATCGCCCAGTTCCAGTTGGACGATGTTTCGGTCTTTGCTAGAGCCGGGACTCAGCCCTCTCGTTCAGCTCCTGGGTGACCTGGACGACCCTATCGACCAG
>JAAXHZ010000270.1 GCA_012270625.1 Dehalococcoidia bacterium
GTACTTTTCACCCTCACCCCAGCCCTCTCCCTGAGGGAGAGGGGGACTGTCGGGTGCTTGTTTGTACATGTTTGCCTACCCCTGTCAGCCCTGAGGGAGAGGGGGCATGTCGGTTGCTTGTTTGTACATGTTTGCCTACCCTTGTCAGCCCTGAGGGAGAGGGGGCCTGTTGGTTGGCATTCAGGGGTTGTCTGGATGTTTACCTACTCCTGTGAGCCGCCCTGGGCGGCAGGTCTAATGCAATTCTCTAGGAAAGTACCCTTATTGGATTCTCTTTCAGGAACGCGCTGATGTCTTCGACCGCGTCGCGGTAGAACACTCTGTAGGTCTCGGACGTTACATAGCCCATGTGAGGGGTCATTACCGTGTTCGGGAGCGACCTAAGAGGGTGGTCCACAGGCAGGGGCTCGACATCGAATACGTCGAGACCGGCGCCCGCGATCGTGCCGGCTTTAAGGGCGTCGATCAGTGAGGGTTCGTCCACGATCGGTCCGCGTGACGTGTTGACCAAGTACGCTGAAGGCTTCATCGAGGAGAGCTCAGCAGCTCCAATGAGGCCGCGTGTGCGTGCGCTGAGCACCAAGTGAATCGTAACGACATCGGACTGCGACAGCAGATCGGCCCTGGTTACGAGGGTCGCGCCGTACTCGGAGGCGCGTTCGGCAGTCAGGTTCTGACTCCATGCGATGAGGTTCATGCCGAAAGCTCTTCCCACGGATGCCACCTGCGAGCCGAGCCTTCCGAGACCGATGACCCCTAGAGTCTTACCCTGAAGTCCCTCGCCCATTGTGACCTGCCAGCTTCCTTGTCGAGTGGCCTTGTCTTCAGTAGGTATCTTTCTGAGCAGGGCCAGGATCAGGCCCCAGGTCAGCTCGGCGGTTGGATAGGGCAGCCCGTCGGTGCCGCACACAGTGATGCCGTTGTCGTGGGCGGCGGTGATGTCTATCGAGGCGTTTCGCATTCCCGTTGTGACCAGCAGACGCAAGTTTGGCAATCGCTCTAAGAGGGAGCGCTGGAACGGCGTTCGTTCTCGCATCGCGACGATGACATCATATGGCTCCAGACGGCGCGCTACGTCGTCCTCGTCTGATAAGTGGTCTGAGAAGGCGTCGACACTGACATCGGCAGGGAGCGAGTCCCAGTCCGCCATGTCGAGCGCGACAGACTGGTAGTCATCCAGAACAGCAACTCTAGTCATTTGCAGGCTCCTGAATTGGTGTATGAGTTATGGGGCGCAGCGCAGCGCTCACTGCCTGAGCATCGTCAAGCCTCGCGACAAGCACTGACTGAACTCCTCTGAGCTCTGCACCTGCCGCAGCAGTTTCGGTGGAGTCGGTTCTGTCGGCGGGCTCATCAGCTCCAGCTGCCACCAGCCGACGTCGTGCCAAGCTCCGAGCTTGTATCCGACGTTCCTGTACGTCCCGACGTGGAAGAACCCCATGCTCTCGTGCAGGCCGACACTGCCCGGATTTGGGAGCGCGATGCCGCCGTAAGCGTTCATGTAACCCATGAGACGCAGGCACTCAAACAGCGACGTATAGACCGCTGAACCTACGCCCAGCCGTCTGTAGTCGGCGTGTACGTACACGGTCACTTCGACAGACCACTGGTATGCCTGTCTCGTCCTGAGCGGCCCGGCGTAGGCGTAGCCCGCGACGCTGCCGTCGATCTCGCAGAGGAGCCAGGGCGTTCGCGTCAGTGTGGACCGGATTCGAGATCGGAACTCGTCTATCGATGGAGGCTCCAACTCGAACGAGATCGCCGTCTCCCGGACGACGGGGGCGTATATCGACAGCATGTGCTCGGCATCGGCCTCGGTTGCCAGTCTGATTTCGCGATTCTCGTTCATTCGTCCACTTCCTATGGTACACTCGTATTGAAGGACGTAACCGATTCGGAGGTCATTCAAATGGTAACTCCAAAGCAGCTTGGGCATCTCGTCATCAGAGTTCGGGACCTGGAGAAGTCAGAGCAGTTCTACACGAACGTGCTTGGCCTGAAGGTGATGAACAAGCGCCCCGGCGTTATGACGTTCATGAGCGCGGACGAGGGCTTGTCGCACGAGCTGGCTCTAGTGCCAGTGGGCGAGGATGCGCCCGGGCCTGAGTCCACAAGGGTGGGGCTGTACCACATGGCGTGGGAGATGCAGTCGTTCGAGGACCTCAAGAAGCTCTACGCAGTCATCAAGGAAAACGACGTCAAGGTCGGAAACATCGGAGATCATGGCATCTCGCTCGGCGTCTATTTCTTCGATCCGGACGGCAACGAAATCGAAGCATACTACGAGATGCCCAAGGACGAGTGGCCAGCGGAAGGCGATCTATTCGAGGGCGCCTTCCCGGGGAGCCTAGACGGCTGACCAGACTCGGCTCAGGTCTGCGTGGGCCTCGAGAAGCTCAGCGAACCTCGCCACCTTGGCGGCCGTGTCCATCCTGGCTGACGTCGTAACGTCGTTCAGCATCGACATGGTCGTCAACGTGTCCGACTCGACGACCATGACGGGGGTCTCCTCTTCCTGGGCCTCGTAGCTGATGTATTCGATTGGGTCGATCCCTCCTGTGAGTACCAGGCAGGAGACGGAAGCGTTCAAGGCCGACATCTGAATGTCGGGTCGGTCGCCGCGCACGACCACAGCGTTCCTGTCGTAGAGGCCGAACCTGAGCTCGCCGGAGTCGAGACTCATGCAGCCCACCTGGAAGTGCTCTATGGGGCTGTTTACGTCTCCCTCGTCCACGGCGTACCGGCCGCCGAGGCCGGCCCTGATTTGGTCCACGGTGACTGATAGAAGCGCTCGGTCTTCGGGAACGATCCCGATAAGCTCTATCTCGGCCTCGTCAAACGACGGGGTGATGATTTCGGACGCCTCTGTGCCCATGTAGCGTGTGGCGCCGTTTACGAGGATGCCCGCGAGACGGTTGGTCAGAGCCTCTTTCCAATCTGAAAGATCCGCGGCTCTGAGTCCGCTGCGAGCTTGCGCGATGACCAGAGTATGGGCGTTCAGCCTATCCGCCACTTGCCCAACCCACTCTGCGCCGTGCGACGATTCCAACTCCAGAATGGTGAGGGTCTCGGCGGTCGAGTCTATTGATTCAAGAGAGCCGAGAAGGTCGTCGATTTGGCCGAACTTGGTCGTATCCGCGACTGGCTGCGGCCACCGGTCGAGTGCCGGGTTCGCCAGTCG
>JAAXHZ010000271.1 GCA_012270625.1 Dehalococcoidia bacterium
ACATGGTGCCGCCGCAGACCAGTCCGTCTTCGGCAGCGAGGTCTTCGTTGAGCTCGTACTCGCGGTACTGAGCGTCTCCGCCGCGTCGCATCAGCTGGCTGGCCGCGTACCAGATGTCGCCCTCGACGCATCCGCCGCCCAGTGTGCCAACCCCTGTGCCGTCGCTCCGCACCAGCAGCTTCGCGCCCGGCTTCTGGGGTGTGGACCCCTTGGTGCGGATAACCGTGGCCATCACCAACTGCTCGTCTTTTCCGAGCAGGTTCACAGCTTCGTGGAAAACGTCTTGCATCGTGGCTTCCCGCCTTTGTGGATAACCGGTTTGGTCTCCCTCCCAGCTTACCACAAGTGGGAGTATGGGGAGAGAGTCTCAGTTGGTCACTCTAGGAGACCAGTTCGGAATAGACTCAGACGCCAAGTTGTCCGTCAGCCGGACCTGGCCCAAGCCGTCTGCGTTCATCACGTAGATGTTCCAGTCGCCGTCTCGGTTCGACACGAACGCTATGCGCTCTCCATCTGACGACCAGCTTGGATACCTGTCCAGCGACGGATTGTCGGTCAGCCGGGTCTGATCCGAGCCGTCAGCGTCCATCACGTAGATGTTCCAGTCGCCATCTCGGTCTGAAGCGAACGCTATGCGTTCTCCGTCCGGAGACCAGCTTGGGTATCTGTCCAGCGCCGGGTTAACGGTCAGCCGATCGGGTTCACCCGATCCATCAGCATCCATCACGTATATGTTCCGGTTGCCATCTCGGTTTGACGAGAACGCGATGCGCCGGCCGGCGACCAGTTTGGGTCCGAGTCATTCGCCTCGTTGTGAGTCAGCCGGTCGGGTTCACCCGACCCATCAGCGTCCATCACGTAGCTGTTCCAGTCGCCATCTCGGTCTGAAGCGAACGCTATGCGTTCTCCGTCCGGAGACCAGCTTGGGGTCGAGTCATCCTCCGGGTGATTCGTCAACTGTCTCACGTCCGAGCCGTCCGTGTTCATCACGTAGATGTTCCAGTCACCGTGTGGTTTTGACGAGAACGCGATGTGCAGTCCATCCGGCGACCAGCTTGGGGCGGAGTCATTCGCCCGGTTGTGGGTCAGCTGGTTGGGTTCCCCCGACCCGTTAGCGTTCACCACGTAGATGTCCCAGTTGCCATCTCGATTTGACTGGAACGCGATGCGTCCAGGGCGCGGCGTTGACGTTGGTGTAGGAAGGATAGGCGTAACCGTCGGAGTTAGGGTGGGTGAAGGAGTCGGAGTTATGGTAGCTGTCGGGGTTGGTGTGATCGTAGGAGACGGTGTAGGAGTCGAGGTTGGAGTAGCCGTCAGTGTTGGTGTGATCGTAGGAGACGGTGTAGGAGTCCGAGTTAGGGTAGCTGTCGGGGTTAGCGTGATCGCAGGAGACGGCGTCGGAGTAAGGGTCGGTGTGACAGTCGGGGTCGGTGTGATCGTAGGAGTCGGAGTTGGAGTTGGAGTTAGAACAGGGGTATGAGTGGGTATCGGGGTCGCAGGAGGCAGCGCGCCGACGGGTAGACGAGGCGACCCCGATGACTCCCCGTTCCCTCCGGACTGAGAGGCTACAAGCACAATCAGCACGATCACAAGTATCGCCCCGAACCCGCCAGCCGCGAGCAGGGGCAAGAGGTTCCGCCGGGGCGGCGGCGCACGCCCACTAGAAGCGCTATCACCGGTCGCGTATTTCATAAGCAGAGGCTCAGGCCCGGGAGTCTCCGGAAACGGGTCACGTCCCCGCAGCATGTTGCGCCGGTCGCACCATAGGCAGGTCGAGTTGTGTCCGAAGTACAGGTGATTTGAGTTCCGCGAACAGGTGACAGATGATCGGACGGCCTGTGTGATCGTCTCTTCCCACTGGAACGCTGTCGGCCGGACGATCTGGTTGTCATGTCCTCCCTCGAAGCACAGCCTGAACATCTCCGCGATCGCCCCGTCGAGAGTGTGCCATGGCATGTATCCCGGCCCTTCAATAAGCGGGACAGACCTGCCCTCACTGTGAAGAAAGTGCCCCCTCGATATGTTGTCCTCGATAGCCGGCGGTTGTCCCTGGCCAGTGTACCTGCCGGCATAGGGATGACGACCCTCCATCATGAGCTGGAAGATAACGACGCCCAGACCGAAGCGGTCGTGGTACTGGTTCCGGTCCACCTCGCCAAATCTGTGTCCCTGAAGATCTGGAGGAGTGTACTCGGGTTTTCCGACCGGGCTTCTGTAGATCGTCCCATTGCTTTGGTCGATCACTTGAAAGGAGTCTGTGTCGATCAGAGTCACGAGTGCATTGTCATTGATCAGTATGTTCGACTCATTGATGTCGCCGATGACGTAGTTGCGACCGTGCACGGCATTCACGGCTATCGCTATGTTGATGGCCACGGCGCAGAGATGTCGGTAGGTAAAGTGAGGGAAGTTTCGCTTTCTCGCTGCCGGGTTGTAGCACTGGCTCACCGGCTGCATGGAACTGATCCTGTGCATGAGAAAGCCGACTGTGTTGCCTGTGCTAGCGGGGAGCGCATCGTGCAATGTGTCCAGCGGCCAGGCTATTGACACATGGCCGTCAAGCGCGGGCATAGTGGGAGGGTTGTCGACCATCAGCGTCAGCTTGGCGCCGATGGACCCGCTCGGACTGTGATAGACCTTCGCCACAAGGTCTGGTAGCTCGTCGAGAGCGTATATACCCCCTTCGCCCCCGGATCCAAGCCGGTTGTCGCTCCTAATGGACAACGGCTGCCCGTTGGAACGGCGGTACAGTATGCGTGATTGGGCGCTCTGCACCCGCTACTCCGTAAGCGCCGCCAGAAGTAGGGTAAGATCGTCGTCGGCCCGGTTGGTCACGCTGGGAGATTCGAGGAACGCCATCAGCTTTCGGTTCGTATCACCGAGGGCATGCTGAGACCCCATCCAGTCGAATACCGGGGCGAAGAAGGGTACGTGCGGGCTATCGTCGGCAGCTCTCAGGACCAAGTTCTGCAGGCCGTCGGTGAACATCGCAAGCCGATTTCCGACACCATCTACGCACTCTACTCTAACGTCGAGTTTGGACATGGCATCCGTTGAAGTGAGGAAGTTGGTCTGGTTCGCGTACTCCCCACGCTGCGGCGTGATGAACGTGGCGTAAGCGCCGGGACCGTCGGATACGACCATTGCGCCGTCTCCAATCTGCGCGGCGGCCAGAACGGTCCGTGTATGGACAACCAACAGCAGGGTTGTCGCCAGTTGTCTGACATCGACGTCGAGGCGTTGCGCTTCTTGGTGCAATTCCCATCTCGCATCCTCTACGGCGCCGATGACTACACGTTTCAGGCAGGTCTCATGAATCGGTCGTGGAGAGTGATCGTGATTCTCATAAAGCAGGCACTCGGCAGTACGTACGCTCGTCTCGGCGGCTAGCGCAGACCCGGCGTCGGACATCGTGGCCGAACCGGCGCCGTCGGCGACCGCTGCGATCAGAACCTCACCCGCAACGCTGTAGTTCGAGCTGTCCTGACAGGGAAGACCAGCCTGACGATGGCTTGTGCCGACAACAGAGGCTCCGCTGACCATCCATGTGTTGCTCTCACCCAACTCGGCGCATGACATTATAGCTTCGCCCATCCCGAGTAGTCAGGAAGGTTTATTTCGTCATCCACGCGCGACGACGATACGCGCGTCATGGAACTGGACAGCCACACGAAGAACTCCCTGAACGCGAGTCCATTCAGGGGCATCGCCCCGCGAGAACCCAAGCGATTCAGCTCGTCCATGTCCGCGCCCTCCACACCCACGGCGAAGAAGGCCAACTGCTTTGCTTCCTCGGCCTGGCGTATTCTTTCGGACGCCGCGTCCATCTGCTGCCTGCCCTCTGTGGATGCGCCATCGGTTATCAGCACAATCCAAGGACGATAGTACGAAATGCCTGCGTCCCTGTACGACTGCTTGCGCTCCTCCACCCTGTCGATCGCAGAGTTGACGGCAGTCGCCGTACTGGTTGCTCCCGATGCAGTAAGCTCCGGGGTCGTGAGCGCGTCGACGGTCGCAAAGTCCTGCACAAGCCTAACGGAACTGTTGAATGACACTATGGCAGTCTCTACTCGAAGAGACGCCAGGGAGTCGCTTTCGAGCTCCTCCTTGAAGGCCCTGATCCCCGCGTTCAGCATCTGGATTGGAGGGCCATTCATGGATGCCGATGTATCCAGAAGGAGCACACAAGCACACCTAGGTTCGGGATTGTCCGCGAATTCCACCACACCCTCAAGGTCGGTTCCCGGCATACGATCATCTTGACGCATATTCACTTTGACGCACCTCTCAATCTGACTAGGCGCACGCTACTGTTGTGGACTTCACGCTATCACACTGCTTTGTAAGCCACAATGTCCGCGTCCGTATTAGCGTGCGCGTGAGAAGGCAATAACCTCAGCAGTGCAGTTGTGAAAAGACGGGCGTTACAGATTCGCCCACCCCGATATGTCGGGAAGGTTGATCTCGTCGTCCACCCGGGATGCAGACACGCGCGTCATTGAGGTGGAGAGCCACAGGAAGAACTCTTTGAACGCGAGTCCCCTCAAAGGTACCGCCCTTCGGGGTCCGATTCGATTCAGCCCCACCATGTCCGCACCCTCCACACCTACGCTGAAGAAGGCCAGTTGCTTCGACTCCTCCGCCCGGTGGACCCTTCTGGACACCTCCAGCATCTGACGCTCGCTGTCCGTAGATGTGCCATCGGTCATCATCACAACCCAGGGACGATAGTAAGATATGCCTGCCTCCCTGTACGTCACCTTACGGTCTTCAAGCATATCGAGCGCACGGTTGATGGCGGCTGCCGTGCTGGTCCGCCCCTTGGAGTCGAGATTGGGAGTCGCAAGCGCGTCAACTGTCGCGAAGTCCTGCACTACCTCGACAGAACTGCCGAAAGTTACTATAGCGGTCTCAACCCGGAGAGCCGCCAGCGGATCACTTGCGAGCTCATCCCTGAATGTCCTAATGCCCTCATTCAGCTCCTTGATGGGGAGCAGCAAGTTGTCCATTCTCTCAATAGCTTCGTAAGTCTGAACACCGTCAACGATGTCCATTCTTTCTCCCAATGCTTCGATTGGCGCTATGGGTATTGACATGGACTCAGACGTGTCCAGAAGCAGCACGCAGGCGCACCTCGGCTCGGGGTTGTCAAGCGAAGTCCACCAGGTCTTCAAGCCTGGTAGGATCACTTCCCGGCAGTCGATCACTTTCACGCGGGTCCACTCTTGCACTCCTCAACGGTCCAAATCAGCTCGGCTACGGGGTACGACCTATCACATCGCATCATCGACGGATTCCACAGTCAAGCAACCGCTGTGTGACTAGCCAGTATTACCACTCCAAGCACCCGAAGCGAGTCCACGGGTCAAGGCTCAGCCTTACTACCCTACCCGCTCGAAGATTGTGGCGACTCCCTGGCCTCCGCCTACGCACATCGTGACCAGACCGAGGCTCTGGTCTCGCATGTCGATCTCCTCCAGCAGCTTGACCGTCATGACCGCGCCGGTGGCGCCGACCGGGTGACCGAGGCTGATACCGCTGCCGTTGACGTTGGTCTTGTCCAGGTCGAGGTCCA
>JAAXHZ010000272.1 GCA_012270625.1 Dehalococcoidia bacterium
GGGTACTTCGACTCGCTCAGAAGCTGTCTGGCCAGCTCGGGGTTGTACTCCAGCCCAACGAGGTCAGAGTTGTAGCCCGGAAATCCGGGCGGAAGTATCCCATAAGCGGGAGTTACCAGCTCGGAAAGCACTTCGTTCGCGATCAGGTCCTTGTCCACAGCGTAGGTGAGCGCCTGCCTGAACTTGGGGTCATCGAAAGGCGGCTCGCTCGCGTTGAACCCAATGTAGAAGACAGTAAAGCCAGGCGGGGCTATTACCAGGTCCTTGTTGAGCGGTTCGGACGGATCCAGAACCCTATCCAATTCGAACAGGCTGACCCCGGTTATATCGATCTCATCGTTTTCATACATTGCCATCGACTGGCCGCCCGCCAAGTTCATCACGACCGAGTCCAGATGCGGCGGTTCGAGATAGAAGTTCTCGTTGCGCTCCAGCACAATCCGCTCGCCGACCCGGTACTCGGCCAGTTTGAACGGGCCCGATCCGTTAGGGGAGTCAGTCCAGCCGCTGCCGCCGGCCTCCACGTTCTCCCTGTCCAGGACGTAGGCGGTCGGATACGTCAACTTGGCGAGGAAGTAGGCTTTGGGAGCGTCGATTTCGATCTGGAGGGTGTTGTCGTCGATGACACGTACACCCGCGATGTCCGTCGTATTGCCTTCGAGTACATCGCTGACTCCGACGATGTCGCCGAGGTAGGTGTCGGCCACCGGGGACGCGGTGTCCGGGTTCGCCGCCCGTTCCAACGACCACTTGAAATCGCTAGCAGTTATCGGCTTGCCGTCCTGGAACCTGGCGTTGTCTCTGATATGGAAGGTATAGACCGTGCCGTTCCCGCTGATCTCCCAACTATCGGCTATGTCTGGCACCAGCTGTAGGTCGGTGTTGAGCGCCACCAGCCCGCTGTAGATCTCCACCACCACACCGGCTGACGTAGTGTCAGAGGACAGGTGCGGATCAAGCGTTGGGGGATCGGACCACAGCCTGCGGAACACGCCACCTGAGCGTGTCTCATCGGATGACTCTCGCTCCTCGACCCTAGCGGCTGCGGGTGGTTCTGCCGGTGTCGGTTTTCCATCTTTGGCTGCCGCGGTGGACGGAGACTCCGTCTGCTGCCGTGAGTTCGTCGCCTGGGTCGTGTCGGCAGCAGGCGACTCTGTAGGCGAAGCGGCCGCTGTCTCAGGCGCCGCTTCGCCGCTTTGGTCTTCAGAGCCACAGGCTACCGCGGCCAACGAGATCAGCGCTATCAGCAGGAGTACGATTCTTGTCATGACAATACCTTCCGTCGGTCCTGGGAAACTTCGGAATGCACCGAGTTCGGGGCTTCAACACATATCCACCGCTCTGGACTCCCCGCGCGCGCGCATATCTCAGAGGGCCAGTCTTTTCAGTGGATTCACGGGCGAATGGACTGTTCATATGATACAACGCCACGCTTCCCGGGAAAGTTATCAAATCGTGTACAGACTATATAACTGTGGCGTTGGTTTTCCAATCGGGGGATATCTCATGATCCCATAAAAGTAGGAGGTCACTGACATCATAGTATCGTTACTGATACCATACCCGTGTGGAAGGCACTGAGGAAATCATCAAAAGGCTTCGTGCCAATCCGAGAGGAATCAGGTTCAATGATCTGGTCAGGATCTGCGACAGATACTTCGGGGAGCCGAGACAGAGGGGAACCAGCCATCGAGTGTATCGGACGCCTTGGCCAGGCGACCCGAGAGTGAACATCCAGAACGATAGAGGCATGGCCAAAGCCTATCAGGTCCGGCAGATCATCAGGGCAATCGAGAAACTGGAGGGCATAAGGTGACAGACCACTACACATACCGCGTTACCTGGTCCGCCGATGACAACGAGTACATTGGGTTATGCGCCGAATTCCCGTCGCTAAGCTGGCTGGCATCTACTCCTGACGAGGCCTTCTCCGGCATCCGGCAGCTTGTGTCGGACTGTCTGGAGGACATGCGGACTACTGCCGAAACACCGCCGGGGCCAATTGCCGATCGGAGCTACAGCGGTAAGTTCGTAGTCCGGGTCCCGCCCGAAACTCATCGTGCACTTGCCATGCGCGCCGCAGAGGAGGGCGTAAGCCTGAACAGGCTCATAAGCGCACGACTCGCTGCCTACGACGCCAGCTGAAGT
>JAAXHZ010000273.1 GCA_012270625.1 Dehalococcoidia bacterium
GAACCTGCTCGGCGAGGGAAGACTCGTCAACCTCGCGGCCGCCGAGGGACAACCGTCAGCTGTAATGGCCATTAGCTTCGCCAACCAGGCGCTCTCGCTGGAGTACCTGGCGCAGACGGCCCATACGCTCGCACCCCAGGTTTACGACGTGCCGAAGGACATCGACGAAGAGGTCGGCAGGCTGAAGCTGCAGTCCATGGGAATAGAGATCGATACCCTGACAGCGGAACAGGAGAGCTACCTGGCAAGCTGGGACATTGGAACCTGAGTCGAAAGTGACCCGCCCACTCGAGTACCCAAACTGCTTTGGATGCGGACAGTCAAACTCTTCAGGCCTCCGTCTGTACATGAAAACCGACGGAGAGCATTTGACCACGGAGTTCGTTCCAGAGAGACGGCACGAGGGCTGGCCCGGCATAGTGCACGGGGGAGTGATTGCAGCCATCCTGTACGAGGTGATGGAGAACTGGCCGTACCTGAACGGCATCACCACGATGATGCGAAGCATGGACACGAGGCTGATCTCACCCGCAAAGATTGGAGAGCCTATTCAGGCGATGTCCTGGCTCGATGAGCGCGATGGTCGCGAGCTGTCCATAGGAGGAAGGCTGACAGGAGCTGGCAGAACGATCGCTGAGGGAAACGCCTCGCTCGTAGCCCTCTCTCCTGAGCAGCGACAAAGAATTGGTATATGAGTTAGCGCCGACCCAGGCCCGAACACAATCGGCAGGAGGTATTTGATGGCCAACAGCTTCATAGAAAGTCCCTCATACCTGTTCACGTCCGAGTCGGTCACCGAAGGGCACCCGGACAAGCTCTGCGACCAGATTTCGGACGCTGTGCTGGACGCCATTTTGGCCGACGATCCCCAGGGGCGAGTCGCATGCGAGACGTGCACGACCACGGGACTGGTACTGGTCATGGGCGAGATAACTACATCCACTTATGTGGACATCCCGACCATAGTAAGGCATACCATCCGAGACGCAGGGTACCAGGACTCTTCATACGGATTCGATTACCAGTCTTGCGGTATCGCGGTCTCGGTACACGAGCAGTCATCGGACATCTCGCACGGCGTGAGTCATTCCCTCGAAACCCGTTATGAGCTTCCAGACTACAACCATGAGGTCGAAACTCTGGGGGCCGGCGACCAGGGGATGATGGTCGGATACGCGTGCAATGAGACGCCGGAGCTTATGCCTCTGCCCATAGCTCTGTCTCACCGCCTCTGCCAGATGATGGCATCCGTACGGAGGGAGCGCGAACTGCCCTATCTCAGACCTGATGGCAAGTCGCAGGTAACGATAGAGTACGAATACGGCAGACCCAAGCGCGTCCACACAGTAGTAATGAGCGCACAGCACAGCCCGGAAGTGAGCCAGGACGTAATCGAACGAGACCTGGTCGAGGCGGTGGGAAAGAGAGTCATCCCCAGCGACCTGCTGGACCGTAACATCAGGTGGGTGGTGAACCCGTCCGGCAGGTTCGTTACCGGCGGTCCGGTGGGAGACTCGGGGTTGACCGGCAGAAAGATACTCGTCGATACCTACGGTGGCATGGCGAGACACGGAGGCGGAGCGTTCTCGGGCAAGGACCCAACCAAGGTGGACCGATCCGCGGCGTACGCGGCTCGGTACGTCGCAAAGAATGTCGTAGCCGCCGGACTGGCCGATCGAGCCGAGATTCAGGTCTCGTACGCGATTGGCGTATCCAGCCCGATCTCGATCTCATCGGAGACATTCGGAACTAACAAGGTGCCCGATAAAACGATCGACGAGCTGATCGCAAAGCACTTCGATCTGCGTCCCGGCGCGATCATTCGCGACCTGGACCTGCGCAGGCCGATCTACACTAAGACCGCCGCGTATGGACACTTTGGAAGGCCGGAAGAGGACTTTCCCTGGGAGCGCACGGACAGAGCGGCGACCCTGAGAAGAGAAGCGTTCATGAAGGACGCCGGAGACGCCGCGTCCTAAGCGGTCAAGACCAGGCGGAGGTCCGGATGGCAGGCATACGATTCGGCACAGACGGCTGGCGCGCGATTATCGCGGAGGACTTCACGTTCGAGAACGTGCGCATCTGTGCGCAGGGAACCGCGGACTACGTCAACTCCATCGGGGTCGCCCCCAGGGGATTCGTTATCGGCTACGACACGCGGTTCGGCTCGCGCCAGTTCGCTGAGGCAGTCGCGGAGGTGATGGCCGCGAACGGCGTGCCAACGTTTCTGTGCGACCGGGCCGCTCCCACTCCCGTTGTCAGCCATTCACTGGTGTCTATGACGGCGGGAGCTGGCGCTGTCATCACAGCAAGCCACAACCCGGGCGCATGGAACGGCTTCAAGTTCAAGCCTGACTACGGCGGCAGCGCGTCAAATGAGATCGTGGCCGAGCTCGAAAGGCATATTGGCAACGCCGAACGGTCCGGAAGCGTCCGTAGAATGGACATCCGTGAGGCCGAGAGGCGTGGACTGTTGGAACAGTTCGATCCCAGGTCCGACTACCTCAATCACGTGGCGCAGTTCGCCGATTTGGACGCGATCCGCAACGCGGGCTTGAACGTGGCCATCGACTCCATGTACGGAGCCGGAGCGGGATACTTCAGCGACCTGATCTCCGGCGGGAGCACCCGTGTTGTCGAGATCCGCTCCGAAGTCAATCCGTCTTTCCCGGGGATGGCCCAGCCTGAGCCAATCGCCCCGAACCTCGGCCCTCTCGTGGACGCGGTCGATGACACTACCGCCGACATCGGTCTCGCCACCGATGGCGATGCCGACCGGCTCGGCGTTATCGACGACGACGGTCGCTTCATGACCACCACGGAGACGTTCAGCCTGCTTTGTATGCACCTGCTGGAGGTGCTGCAGCAATCGGGTTCGCTGGTGAAGTCGATCACCATGAGCAGCATGATAGACAAGCTGGCAGATGCCCACGACGTTGACGTGATCGAGACACCGGTGGGTTTCAAATATCTCGGCCCGCAGATGATGGCCGTGAACGCGCTGGCCGGCGGCGAGGAGAGCGGCGGCTACGCATTCAGGGGGAACATACCGGAGAGAGACGGCATCCTGAGCGGTCTGCTGATGCTAGACATGGTCGTCAAGACAGGCGAGAACCCCGCTGACCTACGCACACGGCTGTTCGAGCGGGTGGGCGCGCACATCTATGAGCGCTGGGACGTGGAGTTCGACGCCAGACTCCGGGACGGCATCATGCAGAGGGTCAGCTCATCACGCCCGTTCGAGATGGCAGGACGGCCCGTAGTTGGGATAGACAATCGGGACGGGGTCAAGATACTGCTCGAAGACGGGTATTGGGCGCTGATCCGGTTCTCAGGCACAGAGCCTCTATTGCGGATCTACGCTGAGGGTCCATCTACGGCGGACGTGGCCGCGATGCTGGGAGAGGCGCGAGCGCTGACCGGAGTATAGGCAGCAGTCCCCTGCCCACCAGTCACTGGCTGAATACTCCGCTATCTGCACGGCGCGTCGCTGGAACACAAGAGTGGAGACGGCTGTATAATCGGGCTATGTCCTCGGAGGTAATCCCGATGTCCACTGCCAGTTTCCCCACCATGTCTGACCGCAACCCGCTGCTGCTGCTCATGGACGGACACGCGCTCGTCCACAGGGCATGGCACGCGATCCGTGAGCCGCTGAACGTGCGCGCGACCGGTGAGGACGTGCGAGCCATTTACGGGTTCCTGAACATCTTCCTGAAGACACTGAACGACAGAAGGCCGACGCACGTCGCGATCGCGTTCGACGTGTCCGCCCCAACCTTCAGACATGAGACGTTCGGGGAGTACAAGGCGCACCGCCCCCCTACTCCTCCCGATCTGCGCCCGCAGTTCGATCGCGTGAAGGCGCTAATGGAGACGTTCCGCGTACCTATTTTCGAACAGGCCGGGTACGAGGCCGACGACGTACTGGGGACGCTGTGCAGGCAGGCAGAAGAGCAAGGCATAGAAACACTGGTCCTGACTGGCGATACCGACACGTTTCAGCTGGTCTCGTCACAGGTGAGCATTCTCCTGAGTCACGCGGTTGGCCAAAGGACACTGTACGACGTCGAGGCGGTCAGGGAACGCTACGGCGGTCTTGGCCCTGAGACCGTCTCGGAGATCAAAGCGCTAGAAGGAGACTCGTCGGACAACATACCCGGTGTGCCTCGTGTGGGCAGAAAGAGAGCGATCGCGCTGCTTCAGCAGTTCGGCACCATAGACGGCATCTACGAACATCTCGACGAAGTGAAGCCGCCAAGTGTCAAAAAGAGCCTCACCGAGAACCATGATGTCGCTCTCAGGGCACGGTTCCTGACAGCCATCAAACGCGACGCGGACGTTACGCTCGACCTCGATCTCGCTCGATTCGGAGACTTCGACCGAAATGACGTGGTCGATCTGCTGACTACGCTGGAGTTCTACAGCATGGTCTCCAGGATTCCAGCTTCTGAGAACGACGCGGACGGAGCCCAGGGCGCGTTCGACCTGGCGCCTGAGTCTCCACCCGTGGACTACAGGATCGTGGACACAGCGGAGAAGCTGGATGAACTAGTAAAAGAGATCGACACGCCCGATGGATTCTCTTTCGACACCGAAACGACCTCACAGGACCCGATGATCGCCAAGCTGGTCGGTCTATCGTTTTCGACTGAGCCGCGCACAGGCTGGTACGTTCCAGTCGGGCACGCCGAGGGCGCGCAGCTTCCAATCGACGACGTGCTTGAGATGCTGGGGCCGATCTTTACGAATCCTGAGGTCCCAAAGACGGCCCACAACGCCAACTACGACATGATGGTGCTCGAGAACCACGACATCGAGGTCGAGGGTCTCGCGTTCGACACCATGCTCGCCGCTCACGCCGCCGGTCACTCCTCGGTTGGACTGAAGAACCTCGCGCTGGACATGCTGGGTGAGGAGATGACGCCCATCACCGATCTGATCGGACGCGGACGCAATCAGAAGACGATGGCCCAGGTTGACATCGCCAGCGCGGCGGACTACGCGACTGCCGACGCCGACTTCACCGAGCGTCTCAGACGCGACCTGGAAGACGAGGTCAGCCAGAAGGGAATCGGCGAACTGCTGCGGCGCTACGAACTGCCGCTGACACCGATCCTGGTCAGAATGCAGCGGGACGGCGTTGGGGTAAACGTCGATCTTCTCAAGAAGATGTCGGTAGAGCTCGGAACGGACCTCGACGACATACGCCAAGACATGTACGAGACCGTCGGTCACGAGTTCAACCTGAACTCATCACAGCAGCTCGGAGGCGTGCTGTTCGACGAGCTGAGACTGCCGCCTACACGCAAGACCAAGACAGGTTTCTCCACAGACGCCTCGTCACTGGAGGGGCTGAAAGCTCAGCTCGACACCGGAACGCTGGATAGCGTCGATCCGAGCGCATATGCCGTGCTGGACAACATCCTGCACTTCCGCCAGCTCTCGAAGATCAAGTCCACCTACGTCGATGCCCTCCCCGGTCTGGTCAATCCAGACACGGGCAGAATACACACCAAGTACAACCAGACAGGGTCAGCGACCGGCCGCGTCTCATCGAACGACCCCAACGTCCAGAACATCCCGGTTCGGACTGAGCTGGGACGGCGTGTGAGGCAGGCTTTCGTCGCCCAGGGCGCGCCAGACTGGACGCTTCTGGCCGCCGACTACTCCCAGATAGAGCTGCGGGTGCTCGCCCACTTCTCCAAGGACCCGTCGCTGCTCGATGCGTTCCACAGGGGCGAGGACATTCACAGCGCGACATCTTCGCTGGTGTACGACGTCCCTATCGGCGAGGTGACCGACGAGATGCGTCGCATCGCCAAGATACTCAACTTCGGCGTCCTGTACGGGCTAACGGCTTTCGGGATTTCCCGACAGACTGACTTGAATCCATATCAGGGCCAGCAGTTCATCGACGTGTACTTCGAGCAGTACCCGGGCATACAGGACTACGTGGACGAGACAGTCGAGGTCTGCAAGGCGCGCGGCTACGTCGAGACAGCGCTAGGTCGGAGACGATACCTCCCGAACATCAACGTCCGCAACTTCCAGGCGCGCAATGCGGCGCAGCGGGCAGCGATCAACATGCCGATCCAGGGCACAGCCGCCGATATCATCAAGATTGCCATGATCCAAATCATGGACCGTATGACCGACCTCAACATGAAGTCGAAGATGATCCTACAGGTGCACGACGAGCTGATATTCGAGGTGCCCCGCGAAGAGCTGGACCAGATGTCGGAGATCGTCATGGAGCTCATGCCCGCGTCCCTGACACTGGAGGTCCCGCTGGCCGTAGAGCTAAAGACCGGAGACAACTGGGGAGATTTGGAGCAAGTGGCGAAAAGTTAGGGTCACGTGGTCCCAACTGAACCGATACTGCGCCAATCACACAGGTCGTTTGACAACATTGGGATGAAGTCTATAATCACCCTCATGGAGCAGACAGTGGTTAGCTTTGAACAAGCCTTTGAGGATACTGAGCGGGCGGCAGACTCTACGCTGAAGTCGGCTTCCAGTCTGATGACACAGGTCCGGGCGCTGAGGAAAGCCGCTCGTGAAGGGAACATCGCCGCTGTCAGGCGTTCCCAGAACAGGCTCGATGAAGCCCTGAGCGCGCTACGGCAGGAGGTTGCCAACGCCTCGGCCATCTGGCCTTTCGAGGAAGATGAGGAGGAGCATTACCTCGGCGACTACTACGCAGCCGAGCTTCGCCGCGCCGCCGATGAACGAGGCTTGAACATACACGAGCGGGACGGAAACCTTATCTCATATCCGTCCATCGTCCGAATCCTTCCGCGCGATCGCGCCGTCAGAATCGACAGGAGGAAAGTATCCACCATCAAGCCGTCCCACCTTGCCGACCTCCTGCTCAAGAACCAGCAAAAGTCCAGCAGCTTTTCATCGGCCCGATTCTTGGAATCTCTGTATAGGGTCTATTCTGACATCGTGAGCGGAGAATCTTCAGGACGTATGGTGGATGGCAGCGAACGTGTGGTGCCTTTGGCCAGGATATACAGTCTGCTCACATCTTTGCC
>JAAXHZ010000274.1 GCA_012270625.1 Dehalococcoidia bacterium
CACGAGTTCAGCGGCGGCCAGCGTCAGCGCATCGGAATCGCCCGCGCCCTGGCTGTCAACCCCAGCTTTATCGTATGCGACGAGCCCGTGTCTGCGCTGGACGTTTCGATTCAGGCCCAGGTTATCAACCTGCTGGAGGACTTACAGGAGCAGTTCGGACTCACATACCTGTTCATCGCTCACGACCTCTCGGTCGTCCGGCACATCTCGGACCGCGTGGCGGTCATGTACCTCGGCCACATCGTCGAGATCGCTGACCGCAACGAGCTTTACGAAAACCCGCTCCACCCGTACACCCGCGCGCTGCTGTCAGCGGTTCCTATCCCGGACCCGTTGATCGAGGCCCAGAGAGAGCGGATCATCCTGACGGGCGATGTCCCAAGCCCAATCGCGCCGCCCGCCGGCTGCGTGTTCCACACACGCTGCCCGGTCATGGTGGACGACTGCCAGCTTGAGATGCCGGAGCTCCGCGAGGTGTCGCCAGGTCACTGGGTCTCCTGCATCCAGGTAGAGGGCTGGGAGACTGCACGAGCGGGCGTAGGCTAATCGTCTCGCCGCAGCCTCTCCATCTCCACGGCGAACCATAGCGCGAGATTTCCTGTGCGATCGTCTTGGTCGTACTCTGCCGCGCGATCCAGGTAGAATCGCCGGTCATCGACCGCGCCGGTACCCGTGCATCCGTCCACTACCGCTCCATTGGCGTCTATCCGCTCTGACGCGGCTCTCCAGAGGCTTTCGGCAAAGTCGCGGTACGAGTCGTCGAGCCATCCCATCCGCAGGCCCCTGGCTGCCGCGTATCCGGCCATGCACGTCGCGGTCAGCTCCTGGTACGAGCCTGGAAAGTCCAGAAGCTGCGACAGCATCCCAGACGGTCGCTGAAGACCTCGCAGCGCGTCGAGATGACGAGTGTGCGTTTCGATCAGCGTCCCTCGGGCCGGGTGTGACTCCGGCAGACTCGTCAGCGTCTCTGCGTATCCGAGAGCCGCGAACCCGTTGCCCCGTCCCCAGTAGTGAGGTACTGATCGGCAGTGTCGGAAGAGTCCGTCGTCCTGCTGGATTTCGGCGTTCAGCAGAAATTCGGTCTGGATGTCCAGGTAGCTTGCGTCTCCTGTGAGAGCGTATGCCCTGCCCATCAGCGCGCCTGAGAAGAAGAAGTCCTCGGTGCGATAGTCGGGGTCGCATGGCGGAGGCGGGACGCCGGGGTCGTTGCCTCGATACAGATCGGCTGTCGCGACCAGCAGATCACGATAGCGCTCGTCGCCAGTTACCTCGAACATCTCGTCGCACCAGACCAACCCAGCGTGGTTCGCGCCGCCGTCGGACTCGGCAAACCAGGGCTTTGAGCCGGACAGGTACGGCTCCACCAGCTCGGCTATGCCCTGCGCGTACTCCGTTGCGTCTCCTGTAAGCTCGCCGAACCTGAGCCTGCCGCTCATGGCGACACCCTGCGTGTAGATCACTGGGTCGAGCGTATCCCCGTACCGCTCGACCAGAGACGCCGCGACGCTCAGCAGTGAGCGACTTCTGCGACTGGCGAGTTCGGAACGTGCCTGAGATGCAGCAGGGGTTCCCAAACCGTCCAGTGCGCTCCACAGCTTTGACATCTCAGCCTGCACATCCGCTGCCGGAGCCGTAAGTCGGATACCTGGGACCTGTCCGAGATCGTTGGGAACACCCCGCGCCAGCGCCGCCAGCAGGCTCGAGTCTTCAGGCATGGGCCGAGCGCTCAGCGCGTCCGCCAGCGCCGATGGCGCTCCGGCGCACTCCCACGCCGCGGCGTCTCCGACGCGCACCTCGACCACGTAGTCCGGCGCCATAAAGCCGATGTACCTCCACAGGTAGCGCGCCTCCGGATCGGTCTCGTGGTTGAAGTAGCCTCCCTGCGGAGGATAGCCGGTCGAAGGATCCCCGCCTGAGCCGTTGCCGCCAACGCCGAGACTCAGGCCGTCAGGGTTCGCGCACGGTATCGCGCTGAGCGCCACCCGATTTCTGAGCCGCTGGCTCGACGCGTATGCTCGCAGAGCAGAGACGGCGGCGTCCGCGTCGTCAGCTTTCCCGGACATCGCGCCTACAATAAGAACCCGGTGGCGGTCGCTGTCGTCTAGGTAGGCGTCCCGATGCACGAGCGCGACGATCTGGGTATCCCGTCGAGTGACCCCGCATCCGTCCACGGACCAGGGGGCTTCATGCTCGACGATTATCGCATTGATCTGGTCTGTGAGTGGTGCTGCCAATAGCTGCTCCTATACCCCTCTCCCCGAGGGACCGCCTGCTCAAACCTGCTTAGTTTCATCCGGTAACCACGCTGTCGAATCGCTCTGGCCGGTAGTGTTCCAGGATATCGACGCGCGCGCCATCGAGTATCTCCATTGTCGCGAGTTCGCCCACTAGCGGCGCCAGGGTGATGCCGCTGTGCATCAGCGCGATGTACATGTTGGGTACAGCGTGAGTGAAACCGAGCACCGGCATACCGTCGATTGGCATCGGCCTGTATCCGACAGGCACCGGTACCGGGGTGGCAGACTTGAGCTCCGGCAGGTACACAGACGCGCGCGCCAGTATCTCGACGGCGTGCTCAGGCGAGTCATCTCGGGCGAGGCTCTCCTGGCTGCCCTCTCCCATCAGCACCACGCCGTCGGTACTCTGACGAATGTGCACCTCCTGACCTTCTGCGCCGACCGGCGGAGCATAGAGCGCGGCGACGTTCCTGAGAATTGGCGGCATAGGACTGGTACTGACGACCACGCCAGGGCTCTCCTCCTGCGGAACAGAAATCTCGGCCATCTCTGCCAGCTTTGTCGTGCCCACACCCGCCGCAAGCACGACCGCGTCGCACTCCACTGAGCCGTCGGATATCTGAACGGAATCCACGCGCCCAGCCTGCGTGTCCAGGCCGATGACAGGTTTTCTGGATATGATCCTGCCGCCCATTTCGTGCACCCGCCGAGCGCAGGTCTGTGCGACCAGCGTGCCCGGCACGTGCCCGTCGTTGTCGCTGATCGCGGCCGCCTTCACTAGCCCCGGTCTGAGGCCGGGTTCCAGTTGCATCATCTCCGACTCGTCAATCATCCTTGCGACGTAACCCCACGACTGCAGCCTGGCGACGTTCTGAGACAGCGCCTCCGCGTCTTCGTCCGTCGCTGCCCATGTCAGCTGTCCGCCCCATCGAAGGCCGATGTCGGCGTCGAGCAGACGCGCGAAGCGGTCCCAGGTATCCAGCGACCGCCTATTCAACCCACCATAGGTTCTAGGCTCCTTGCCAAAGCCGTTGATCCAAGCGAATGAGTGGCTGGTAGCCCCCATGCCAGGCTCGTCCGCGTCGATCAACGTCACGTCCGCCCCCCTGCGGGCGAGGTAAAAGGCAATCGCCCCGCCGACGATTCCGGCCCCTATCACGACTATGCGCATACCGCTGGCTCCCTCAAAGCTTCAGGCCCCAGTTTACCCTTTTGGGGGTTCTGACCTACGGTACTCCCGGTGGCTTAACCATAATGTCAGAAATCGAATCATTCACGTTCTTCATTTGGATGCGCCCTTCATACTCGTCTGCACTACGGTCACCCTTCCGACTGTTGCAATGTTGGCAGAGAATTTGCAGATTGTCTGGTTCATCTGTGCCGCCAAGAGCAAGGGGTGTCCTGTGGTCGATCTCCAATGAATACCTGCTTCCACAATATCTGCATTTCCGCCCGTCTCGGTCAAAGATGCACTGTCGCAACGACTTAGATAAACGACGGCGGCTACGAGGTTCAGACGAATTCTCGGAACACTTTGAGCATAGTAGCGACACACCAGGTGGTTTGCGGCGGAAACAAGTTTGACACATTGACTTCACTGGTTGAACCCCAAAAGCAAACAGAACCTTCCGCGATAGTACTGTGAAGCTCTTGGATGCTCTCGCAAAAGTGAGGGATGGGCGAACACCAGCTTGGGTTCGATTCCAGAACCTGTGACGTACTCCCATACCTGCTCGCTGATCATCAGATCGTCCAGCGGACAGAATGCAAGTTCAGCTGTGAAGCTGGTTATCATCTCGCGAAGTATGTGGTCTGTCCTTTGCCGTATCCTCTCCGACATCAGGGTGGACCTAAGCTGGGCATCGTGCAAATTAGCCATTTGCCCGCACCCACTTATAGACGCACTTTCTTATCTCGCGCCTGCCAAAGCGACGCATCTGCTGGCTGGAATTGCCTTTGCCACGTGGCAGAACCCATATCTTTTCGCAAACGAAACCCGATTGCTCGGCGAAGTCAGAGAGTATCAGGTCTGTAGGAACTTCCTCCCCGTGATACTGAACATTGTCGTTCACCATTATTACTGTGCCACCGGGACGTATAATCCGGCCCAGCTCCGAGATGATGAGCGCCATCTCAAAGAAGTAGCCCTCGATCAGGCGGACTACGTGCCTGTTGCCCAATTCACTTATGTGCTGATTGAGGATATCTAAGATTTCGTGAATCGCGCCTTGTCCCTCGTACATTTTGAGTGCGTTCGCCAATGAATGGGAATCCTCGCCGTACGTGTTTAGTAACCACTCCAGTTTTGGTCTGTTTTCGACAGTCGCGGTCAACATGCTCTGCCGAAGCTCGGAAAACGCCGCCTGATCGTATCCGAGCCAAGCCAGCTCCAGCGCGTAGGTTCGGGTGTAGTCATAGCGATTGGCATACGGCGGCGAAGTGATGACCATATCGAATTCACCGCTTGGCAGAAAACGCAGCAGATCGAGGCTCGAACCGACTTGAAACTCAGGGTATCCTCCTCCGTACTCCATCTTCAGAAAGTCAATGTCCTGAACCATTTGGAATAGGCGAGCCGCAACGGCTTGTTCTAGGGTCAGGATTGTACCCTTATCAACCCTTCCCCTTAGATTTCTTGCTGCCCTATAGTCCCACCGTAAGTATTGACCGTCCTTGCGAGTGTAGCTCACATCTTCCAAAACTGTCATGCAGGCGAGGTCGAGCACTCTCTTTATGCTGGAGTCGGCGATCTCATCTATGAATTTGCGTGCCCTGGCTATGGCAGTTTCTGTCTCGGCAGGGAAGGCAGCTTCAGTTATCCTGACGTGCGGGGAGGCTCTCACTCCTGAAGCCTCTCCACTCATTCCTCGAATGATATAATCCGGCCAACTTTCAGCCATGAGGTACATGCAATGATCTCCATTTTCGTAACGATTCGCATCAAAGAGGGATATGCCGACGAGTTCAGGGAGGCCAGCTTTGGTGACGCGCAGGGATCGGTTCGCGACGAGCCGGGCTGCTTTCGTTTCGATATCCTCCAGAACGCCGAGGACTCGAACCTCTTCCACCTGTACGAGGTATATGCGGACGATGCCGCCCTGGACGCCCACCGCGAAGCGCCTCACTACAAGAAGTGGCGCTCCTCGGTCGAGCACATGTTTGACGGTGACATCGAGCGTGTCGCGATGACCACGATCTTCCCATCGGACGATGGCTGGCGCGCCCAGAAGCCCCATCTGCTGAACTGGTAGGTTAGACCCAAAAACACCTGCACATATCTGTCACATGTGACCTAGAATCGTTGATTGTGGGGACTTTGTCGTAGGTCGGCAAGACGTCCGCGCAATCATCAGGAGGTCGCAATGAATGGCGGCAGCACATAGCATCGAACGCGGCGATGTAGCCGTACTAGTTGGAACGCGCAAGGGCGGGTTCATACTCTCGTCAGACCAGTCGCGACGTGAGTGGTCGCTATCGGGACCATTCAACGACCACGGCGACGTGTTCCACATGGTTTACGACTCGAGGAACGGTGGCACGGTGGTCTCGGCGGTCAACTCCAACTTCTGGGGTGCCAACGTCCAGCTCAGCCACGACTGGGGCGCTACGTGGTCGGACGCCGAACGCAGCCCGAGGATGAGCGACGGGAGCGGCAGGACGCTCGACCGTCTGTGGCACGTCGAGCCGGGCAGGTCCGACGAGCTGGGCGTGATGTACGCGGGCGGAGAGCCTGCGTCGCTGTTCCGAAGCCTGGACTGGGGCTGCACATGGGAGCAGTGGTCAACTCTGACTCTGCACCCGACGCGGGATCGCTGGGAGCCCGGACTGGGCGGACTGTGTCTCCACAGCATGGTGCTCGACCCGAGGTCCACGGCTCGGATGTGGGTCGGCATCTCAGCAGTTGGAGTCATGACGACCGAGGACGCAGGCGAGTCTTGGGACACAGTCAACAGCGGCGTGAGAGCCGACTTCATGCCCGACCCGTTCCCTGAGTTCGGCCAATGCACCCACAAGCTGCTCTCGCCAGCTTCGATGCCGGATAGGCTGTATCAGCAGAACCATTGCGGCTTCTTCAGGTCCGACGACGGTGGCAAAGGGTGGCTCGATCTCTCCGATGGACTGCCGTCCAGGTTCGGATTCGTGCTGGGGATTCATCCCCATGACCCCAACACGATCTACGTTCTGCCCGAGGACACGACGAACGACGACAAGCCCCTTGCGGGCGATGTCAGATATGTATCCGAGGCCCAAATGCGGGTGTTCAGGAGCAGAAACGCCGGAGCGGACTGGGAATCGCTCACCAATGGACTTCCCCAGCAGAACGCATACCTACACGTGATGCGCGAGGGAATGGCCACCGACAGCCTCGATCCCTGCGGCATATACATCGGGACCAGCTCTGGCCAGATATTCTACAGCCGCGACGATGGCGAGTCGTGGGAGCTGATGATCGAGTACCTGCCGCCGATCAACTCGATAGAGGCAGCAACGGCGAAGTAGCAGCGCGGCGAGGGTTCACGTCCTGCCGAACTCGCGCTCCAGCTGGCCTGAGCTCATGTGGATCATAGTCGGACGCCCGTGCGGGCAGGTGTTCGGCTGAGCGCACGCTTCGAGTTGTCGGACGAGCTCCTGCATCTCGTCATGGGTCATCACCTTCCCCGCTCGGATTGCGCCATGACATGCGATCGAGTAGGCGGCGCGCTCCTCCCACGTCTCGAATCCGCCCCCCTCTTCCATCAGGTCGAGCACGTCTGTCAGTGCGGTCTTGTGGTCCATATCGACCAGGAGCGCAGGGATGGCCCTGACGACCACAGATGTTCCGCCGAACTGTTCGAGCACGAACCCCATTCCAGAAATGGCCTCCGGCTGGGTGGTGACCAGCTCGAATGCAACGTCGTCCAGCTCGACTACTATCGGCTCCAGCAGGCTCTGGACATCCGGCGACCCCTCGGCGGCGCGCGCCGACACGCGCTCGAACATTACACGCTCGTGCGCCGCGTGCTGGTCGATTAGGTACATGCCATCCGGCCCCTCGGCGACGACATAAGTGTTCTGGACCTGACCAAGCACCCGCAGGATTGGCAGTGCGTCCCCAGGCGTCGGGCGCGATGGCGGAGCTTCATCGACTTGCGGTGGGTCTATGAAGTTGTGGTATCTATCGACCACGTCTCTGGGCGAGGCTGACGCTGATCGCGAGTCTGTGGATAAGAACGGAGCGGTCGGCCAGAACGCGGACGGGTTCGGCGTCTGTGTCCGGTGCGTGCCGTGCTGCGCGGGCTGAGTGATCGCCCGGTGGCTGATTTCGGGGACCGGCGCGTGCTCGGCAAGCGTCCCTCGAACGGCTCGCTGCACTGCGCTGAACACGCTGTTCTCTCGCCTGAACCTGATCTCGGCTTTCGCGGGATGTGAGTTTACGTCCACCTCTTGAAACGGCACTCTGACGCTGACGACCGCGACCGGATACCTGCGCTCAGCCATAAAGCCGTGGTATGACTGCTCGATGGCGTACGAGAGCGACCGGTTTCGCACCCACCTCCTGTTGGCGAACAGGCTGATGTAGCTGCGATTGGCGCGATCGAGTGACGGCGGGCCTATCAGCCCGCTGACAGCCGTGCCCGCGTCTTCCGAGTCCTCAGGTGTGACCTCGAGCATGACCTCCGCGACCTGGCGACCGTGCACGGACGCCACGGCGTCCCTGAGCTCGCCGCTCCCCGGGCTGGCGAATGATCGGCCACGCTCCGGACTCAGCTCGAACGCGACTTCCGGGTATGCCATCGCGTAGTGCGCGACGACCCTGTGAATTCGTGTCTGCTCGGCGTTGGCGGAGCTCAGGAACCTGCGACGCGCGGGCAGGTTGCGGAACAGGTGCCTGACCGTGATAGTCGTGCCGAACGGCGCTCCGGCAGGGCCGAGAGACACTACCTCGCCGTCTTCGATCTCTATGCTGGTGGCGCTGTCGGCGTCGGGCGTGCGTGTGCGCAGCTCGACGCGGGCGACCGAGGCGATGCTCGGCAGCGCTTCTCCGCGAAATCCGAGCGTGGCTATGGCATCGAGGTCTTCGGCTATCTCCAGCTTGCTGGTGGCAAACCTCTGAAAGGCGAGCTCCACCTGGTCGGACTGGATGCCCGAACCGTCGTCGGTGATGCGAATGTACTCGATGCCGCCGCCGCGAATCTCGATCCGTATTCGAGATGCGCCGGCGTCCAGCGCGTTTTCCACCAATTCCTTGACGGCAGAGGCCGGACGCTCGATAACCTCCCCAGCCGCGATCTTCGACGAAACTTCAGGTCTGAGGAGATGTATGGGCATGGCTCACCCGGAGCGTTTGCTGCGCGCGGCCCTGTATCCCACCCTGTCGGACCCGCCTGTGGTCACGAAGTCGTTGACGATGGCGTAGATGTGCTCCATCTCATCGTCCGAAGCCGATCTGAAGAAGTACGGCTTGGCAAGCACGCCACCGAATGTGTCCACGATCTCCGGATAGTCGTCGATAACAAAGTCCGGCCAGTGCGGCACCTTGAGCAGCTCCAGACCGTTTACGTAGTCGTAGATCGGCTTCTTATAGACGCCGGACACCAGGTGCTGAAGCTCGTGGCGTTCCACGTCTGAGTTACGCAGCCCGACTCCAGACCAGATGAACACCTCGTGGCCGTCATCGACCAGTCGCTCGAAAGTCTGCCTGGTCCCTGGCCGCAGACTGCCGTCCACGGCCAGTATCGTGTAGTCAACGTCGAAGAAAATCTTGAGGCTCAAGCTGGATGCCTTTTTGGCTAGTTGCCCGCGGCCCAGGAGATGCCGTTGAGCACCATCCGCTGGAACTCCGCGGTCTCGAAGCTGAGACCATTGTGTCCGAGCAGCGTAACGAACACCTTGCCGTCACCGTAGCTCCGCGTCCAGCCAAGCGGAAACGTGCCGGCCGGCATGTGTACCGCGTCCTGACCGCCCCAAGCGTAGGTGCCCTCCTCGGACGTGCCTTCCATGAAGACGTTGTTGCCGTCCTGGTAGTCGATGCCCATGTACAGCTCGTCGTTGGTCTCGAAGTCCGATATCCCCTCCACGCCGGGGTGTTCGGGCTGAGTCACGTTGACGATGAACTTGCCATAGGGTGGGTGGAAGCTAGTGCCCATGACCCAGCCGCCGCCGGTGATCTCACTGTACTCCTGCCAGGTCTCAGGGACGCAGCCTGAGATGTGGATGCAGACGAAGCCCTTGCCTGAGTTGATGAAGCTCTTCATCCCGGCCTGTTCGTCTTCGGACAGCGTCATCTCACCCGCGCGCAGGGTGTTGAACACCAGCGCGTCGTAGCCGCTCATGCGGCCGGCGTCGCTGAGTACCGACGCGTCTTCGGTCACGGTTATCGTGTGCCCGGCCTGGATCAGGAATCTGGTCAGCACCGGAGTGGACTCTTCATAGGGGTGTCTTCCACCGGAAAGTACGAGTAGTTCCATCTGTCATCTCCTTACTCGTAGATTTGTGAAAGGGAGTTAGCGATGCGATTTACGTGAATGGGAGAGGTTCATCGAAAGGCTCGCCT
>JAAXHZ010000275.1 GCA_012270625.1 Dehalococcoidia bacterium
AAGTGAAAATGTCAACACTACCTAGTAGGTCAACACCATAGTATTGATGAGTACCCTCCATCTGAATTCAGGCTTACCGCTAGGTCATGTGAATCGGGCTAGCTCCTCATTTCAAAGATTTCGCACTACTAGTCACCGTCCATTGATCGCCCGACCCCACCTCCAGTCGCGGCATTTATGAACGGATTCAGCAGATTCGTAAACTCCATCGGGAATATGAACTTGGTGCTTTCACTGCTGCCCAGCGCCTTGAGCGTGTCGAAATACTGAAGGCTGAGGGTATTGGAGTCTATCTTCTCCGCGACCATGGAGATCTTATCGAGGGCCGTGCTAAAACCTTCGGCGCGCAGAACGGCCGCCTGCTGGTCGCCTTCGGCGGTCAATATCTCGGATTGGCGGAGACCCTCGGCTCGGAGGATGGCAGATTGCTTCTCGCCTTCAGCAACCGTGATGGCCGCTTGCCGCGTGCCTTCGGCCTCGGTGACAGCGGCGCGGCGGATACGCTCAGCTGACATCTGCCGGTTCATAGCTTCCTGAATGTCCCGCGCCGGCTCGATCTCGCTTATCTCCACCTGAGTCACTTTGATGCCCCACCGTCCGGTAATCTCGTCGAGCTTCATGCGGAGGTCTTCATTGATACGCTCTCGCTGAGATAGGACGTCGTCCACGTTCATCTCACCGATGACTGCGCGGAGAGTCGTAGTGGCTATTCCGACGACGGCGGCGTGAAAGTCCACGACTTCAAGAACAGCCTTCTCTGCCTGGTCTTCCATGATGCGCATATAGACGAGGAAGTCGATGTCGATAGGCGCGTTGTCGAGCGTGATGTTGGTCTGACGCGGGATGTCCATGACTTCCTCGCGCAGGTCAACGGTGCTTGTGGTGTGAAAGGGCCAGAACAGCAGATTCAGGCCGGGCTGGCGGAGCCCAGCGTACTTGCCGAGAGTGAAGATCGCAACGCGTTCGTATTGGCGGACTATTTTCAGATATGGGATCATGTGATGCTCCTTTCCATGGCGTCCAGGCTGCTCTCTTTGAATACCTTGAGTGTCACTCCGTCGATCTCCGCGGCGACTACTGTCTCTCCATTCTCGATAGTGTCTCCTGACTCCGACTCAGCAGTCCACAACTCGCCCGCGAGGTACACCGTGCCCGTCGGGTCGAGGGTCGATCTCACTACACCTGTCTGTCCGACAATCTGCGAGGTGCGAGAGATGACCTCGATCTCACGCGCCTTGCGTGAAAAGTGAAACAGGCCGAATACTGAGAGCGCAACAAATACTGCCGTGCCACCGAGGACGGCCCACCCAACTCTTACGTCCGGGGCCGGCAGGCCGGGCACGCTTGAATCACCGAAGAGAAGGAAGCCTCCGAGAACGAACGCGATTCCGCCCGCAGCTCCGAATCCACCCCATCCCGGCGCCTGAAGCTCGATGAACACAAGCACAAGGCCTCCTGCGATGAGTGCAAGTCCAATCCAATTGACAGGCAGGTTGCCTAGACCTACAAACGCCAGTAGCAGAAGTCCCACGCCGGTTACACCTGGGATCCATCCCCCCGGGCTGACGAGTTCGACAATCAGCAGTATGCCGCCGACAGCAAGAAGTATGAATACCAGCTGAGGGTTGGCCAGCCAGCCCTGGAATATCTGGACCGGAGTCGGCTCCAGTTGTTCGACTGTCGCTTGGCTAGTATCCAATGTCCTAACTGACCCTCGTACCTCGACCTCTCTGCCATCGATCTGAGCAAGTAGGTCCGATACATCCCGTGCGCTGATGTCAACGATACCGAGCTCCAGGGCCTCTTCCGCGGAGTACGACTTGGCCTCGAATATAGTCTTCTCAAGCGCCTCTGAGTTTCGATTTCTCTGTGCTGCTATTCCACGAAGAAGTGCGGCAGCGTCCTGTGAAGCCTTTGCTTTTATCGTTTCACCCAGGTCATTTCCACCTGCATCTACTGGTGAAGCTGCTCCGATAGTAGTACCTGGAGCCATCGCGGCGATGTGACCTGAAGCGACTATAAACGTTCCCGCGGACGCTGCTCTCGCGCCTGAAGGGGTAACAATCATGGCCACAGGAACCGTCGAGTCGAGCAGCGCGCCAGTCATGTCCCTCATGGAGCTGAGCAGACCTCCGGGAGTATCGACTTCGATAACAAGGAGCGAAGCGCCCGTATTCTCCGCTTCCTCTATCCACCCACTCAGCACTCGTGCCGAAACAGGATCGATCTCCGTATCGAGGCGCCCAACCATAATTTTGCCGCTGCTCTGCGCATTGAGAGAGCCTGTGAGAGCGGCGGACACAGCCGCGACGATAATGAGTGTCAATACTATTCGGCGTACCGTTGACATAGTCTCGTGGGCAATCACTTTCAGTCGATTTGATAGTGAGGGTATCTTGTATGCTTACGGAGTATGGGGCCGTAAATACAATGCCTTTCGTATCATTATAGACCAGAGTTCGGGCTTAAAGAGGATAATCGCCACCCGTACACATCCGCGCCGCGATTTTGCCAGAGGAGATTTCTTACTGTACGGGCAAATCTCGGCCGTCAGGAGACCTCGGCGATACGGCAGCCCATAGCTGAAAAGAACTCCTCGTCGATACATGCGACAGCCATACCCGTCTCGAGCGCCGTGGCTGCGACTATCGCGCTCAGCATCGCCTCTGGATCAGCAGAATCCAGATCGCGAGCAATCTGACCTGCCCTCTGAGCCGCGGCCCCGGTAAGATCTAGTACATCGACCAGGTCCATAAGGGCTGCGATCTGGATCTCAGCACGACGATCAGGAGCGCGGCGAACCAGCTCGGCCAGCGATGAGGCGGTCACGGCCGCGTTTAGGTCGCCGCTTGCAGCTTGCGCCAACCATCGATCGCCAGCGCCGCTAGTCCAGAGAGTCTCAACGATGGCAGTATCCAAGATGGTATCGGCACTCACTTCAACATGCTCCCTGTTTGCAGCGGCATCTCGTGGTGTGATGCCATCCAAAGCCGTGAGATCTTCATAGATCCCAAGTTCCTAGTCTGAGTTTACGGCCTCTCGGAGGATAGCTCTCGCCTCATCCGAAGTTAATTCAACCGGAGCGCCGAAAGGCTGCCTCAATTGCATTCCGAGGTATTCATCATCCCACACCGAGCGTGGGGAACGAGCGGACTGCGAATCTCCAGTTAGGGCCGACTCGAGGGCGCCTTCTATGAACTCCCGCAAAGGAACTCTCATCTCAGCAGCCCTGGCCTTAGCCGCGAGATAGACGTCCTCTCTGATCTGTGCATACAGTTGTCTGGTTGGCTGATTGACTCTTTCTCGCGGCAATTGGCACTCCCCCAAATATATATTGTTTAATATTATCAGATATGGCGTACATGCGCCTTCATACTTATGCATGTTCTAATATGTACATATTGCCCAATGTCTGTCTGTTCCTAGCGGACCCCACGGTGTTCACCTTGACGCTTTTCTTATATTACAATCTCTCTGATATGAAGATTGTAATTGCCCCGCAGACCTTTAAAGGCAGCATCTCTGCCCTTGATGCAGCGATAGCTATCCAAGCTGGCGTTCTTGAAGTTTTACCAGGCGCCGAGACTATTCTGGTACCGGTTGCGGACGGCGGTGACGGTACCCTGGAGACGTTGGTCGAAGGATCGAGAGGCGCAATCCGCACGGCTTCGGTTACAGGACCGCTCGGTGAGCGCAGAGAGGCCAACTGGGGAGCTCTTGGAGACGAAATCACTGCTGTAATCGAGATGGCCCGCACATCTGGCCTCGCGCTCGTTCCTCTCGACGCCAGAGACCCGATGAACGCGACCACATACGGCCTTGGAGAAGCCATCAGCGCCGCCCTGGACGAAGATTTTCGCACGTTCATCGTTGGCATAGGTGGGAGCGCGACCAACGATGCGGGCGCAGGCATGGCACAGGCGCTGGGAGCTGCCCTTACGGATCGCCGCGGAACTATCTTACCCCCTGGCGGGGCCGCTCTAGCTCAGTTGGAGCACATCGATCTCTCAAGGCTCGATAGCAGGATCGCTGAATCGACATTCATGGTGGCCTGCGACGTAACCAATCCGCTGACTGGCCCGGAAGGAGCATCAGCGATTTACGGCCCCCAGAAGGGCGCTACTCCCGAAATGGTCACAGAGCTAGATTCAGCGCTCGAAAACTTCGCCGACGTCGTTCGCAGGGACATCGGATTGGACGTGGAGACTCTGCAAGGGTCTGGAGCTGCCGGGGGGCTAGGAGGCGGAATGGTGGCATTCCTGAACGCGGAGCTGCGCGCGGGCGTCGATATCATCATGGACATAGTAAACATCGAGCGCCACCTCGAAGGGGCGGATCTTGTGGTAACCGGCGAAGGGGCCTTGGACTACCAGACCGTGTACAACAAGGCGCCCATAGGGGTCGCACAGCGCGCTCGGAGCCTGGGAGTGCCAGTGGTGGCAATCGCCGGAACACTTGGCGACAGGTACGAGCTGGTCCACGAACATGGCATCGACGCGGCATTGCCTATTCCAAGCGGCCCTATGACACTTGAAGAGGCTTCTGAGAATGCTTCAGAGTTGATTACTCAAACCACGCAACGCATGATGCGTCTTATGCAGACCGGCGCCAAGATATTCGGCCAGTCCAGCGCCTGAACACCTGCTCCCCTACCCTATCAGCACCATGTGGACCTCGCCGGGACCGTGAACCCCTGTCACGAGCTTGTATTCGATGTCCGCTGTTCGACTCGGACCGGTGATGAGATTCATGTAGCTGCCCAGGTCTCCGTTGAGGAAGTCATGTCGTCGCATGGTAAACACCTCGTCCAGGCTCGCTACCACCTGCCCGCGTTCTACTAAAGCGATATGTACCGGCGGAAGCAGCGACACCAGCCTACTGACCCCAGTGGTTGGCACTATAACGCAGGTGCCAGTTTCAGCGATCGCGTAGTCGACGCCTGTAATCCCGATATCGGCGTTTGCCATCGTGTCTCGCAACCCCGCGCGAGATTCATCTGCCACAGAGACATCGCCGGTGCGTTCGATCGCAATTGGTGTCAACTCGATACCGGCAGCAGAGAACAGATCGTCTCGGACGACCTCCCGAACTACACGGTGGAGCGAATGGACTGCCGACCTGGCCTCCAAGTCTCGCGCGACTTCAAGCACGTATGCGCCTGCTTCTTCCACGTTGGTGACTCGCGCAACATTCCAGCCGGAAGCCTTCCCTGAGACGGCAAGCGCGTCCATAAGCCCGTCTGCGTTCGTATCGGACAGCGCCTCGACTGTCCTCACACGTTCAGCCAGCTCATCGGTCGCCCCCAGAGCTGAAGGCGGCTCGCTTGTTGGAGCGCTCAATGGCTCGGAACGACCAAGCGCACCTCGAATCCGCTCCAGGAACTCGACTCGTTCGTTCATTCCTCGCTCATCCTGCGCCAGCGGGACCTGAAGGGTTCTTTCAACTCAGGTATATCTCTGTGATCGCTCCATCCCGATAGCGCACCTGGCAGCCTTGTTTTGCCGGGAGTTCCCGACATCAGTGACTGGCCGAGTCTCCCAACCCAATTCGCTGCCTGCATAGCCCCGCCAGTTGAGACTGACGCTTGCCACGCCTTCATGGCCATTCTCTCTGCGCCATCTACAGATTTCTCAGATGGATAGTTTTCACCCTGAGTCAGCTCTTTGCGCATGTACAGCAACATCCTCGGAATATCGATCCGGACCGGACACGCCTCCTTGCACGCGCCACACAGAGTCGAAGCGTATGGCAAGTCTTTGCCATCCGACAGCCCGGTGAGCATGGGAGATACGACAGCTCCTATTGGACCCGGATACACCCACCCATAGGCGTGACCTCCCACCTTGCGGTACACCGGACAGGCATTCAGGCAGGCGCCGCAGCGCAGGCACAGAAGCGCCTCTCGCAGGTGCTCGTCGGCCAACATGTAAGAGCGTCCGTTGTCAACGATCACCAAGTGAAACTCTTCGGGCCCGTCTTCCTCCTCGGTGCGTCTGGGGCCGGTCACTGTGGTGACATAGCTGGACAGCATCTGTCCAGTCGCCGACCGGATCAGAAGGCGCAGAAACAGGCCAAGGTCCTCCAGCGATGGCACTACCTTCTCCATACCTGATATTGCGATGTGTACTTTTGGCATCGAGGTACACATCCGACCGTTGCCTTCGTTGGTGACCAGCGTGACGGTGCCTGACTCGGCTACAAGAAAGTTGGCGCCCGATACTCCCATGCCTGCTGTCAGGAACTTCTCTCTAAGCTGACGGCGGGCCTCCCGAGTCAGCTCCTCTATATCCTCGATCCTGACCGTTCCTAGCTTATCAGCGAATAGCTCTGAGACCTGCTCGCGCGACTTGTGGATGGCGGGAGCGATGATGTGGAAAGGTGTGTCGCCTGCGAGCTGGACGATATACTCGCCCAGGTCGGTTTCGACAGGCTCTATGCCTTCTGACTCCAGCCGTTCGTTCAGGCCCATCTCCTCCGAGAGCATGGACTTGCTCTTGACCACCATTTCGACTCCGCGACTGCGGGCAACGGAAACAACATAGTCAGAAGCCGCCCTGGCGTCCTTAGCGAAGAAGACCGTACCCCCCGCCTTTTCGACGTTTTCGGCAAGCAGCTCGAGGTAGTAGTCAAGGTTTTCTATAACGTGCCGCTTTATCTCGCGACCACGGTCTCGCAGCTCATCCCAGTGCGACGTTGCCGCGGCCGCAGTGATGCGCGCGCTGTGAAATCCTGAGTAGAGGCCTTCCAGGTTTCGCTGCACCTGCTCGTCGGCCAGTGCGCTGGCCGATCCCTGCCTGAACTGGCGAGTACGTGGCTCCAAGCTCTACGCTCCCTCTAGGGCCTGTGCTACAAGCTCTGCAATGTGGGCAGTGCGGACATGACTGTCGCGACGCTGGAGCCCACCTCGGATGTGCATCAGGCAGCTCGAGTCACACGCTGCCACGACATCTGCCCCGCTGGCCTCGATGTTATCCAGCTTGTCACTCAGCATAGCCCCGGATATGTCGGCGTACTTCACTGCGAACGTGCCCCCAAATCCGCAGCACACCTCAGCCTGTTTCAGCTCTACGCGATGGAGACCGGGAACAGAGTCGATCAACGACTTCGGTTGAGAATCAACTCCCAGTTCCCGTTTGGCGTGACAGGCCTCATGGAACGCGACTGCGATGTCGGCTCCCGATGACTGTACGAGGCTCTCGATGCCGGAAAGACCGACCTCTTCGGACAGGTATTCGCTGAACTCGAAGACATTCTGGGACAGCGCATTGGCCCGGGAGAGATTAACAGGGTCATCCGCGAAAAGCTCACGATAGTAGTTACGGATCATTGCGGCACACGAGCCTGAAGGCACGACAACTGGAACAGAAGGGTCAAGCTGGCCTAGAAGTCTTCTGGCAACTGGCCGCGCTTCGTTCCAGAAACCCGAGTTGAAGGCGGGCTGTCCGCAACACGTCTGAGAGGGATCGAACTCGACCTGTTTGTCGAGAGCACGCAGCACGCGAACTACTGCCTCGCCCACTTCAGGAAAGAACTGATCCACGACGCACGTAACGAACAACTGGACCCGGCCCTGACAGGTCGGACTGCTCACTGGCGGTTCTCCCCAATGACTTCAGATCCAGATCGAGCCATGACCTGGGCGCGGATCACAACACCAGTCCCCTGACGACGAAACCAACGATCCACGCAATCATGAATACTCCGCCGGAGGCGAACAGCGCTCCTTCTGTCTCTCGCTTGGCCGGACCGTGCAGCGCGAGGTAGGCGACGAACACGCCCATTCCAATCGCTACCAGCCACACTGAGACGGTATCGACTCCAAGTGCCAGACCGATGATGAACCCTACTACTGCCCATGTGATCCATGAGTCCAAGCGTTTCAGCACGGCCACCAATCGGGGCAGCCCAAATCGTTCAGTCAATGTGAGTTTCCCGTCAGTCGCTAGTAAACTGTGCCCGTCATGGAAGGATACACATGCGGTCACGCCGATGCAACGCGAGTTGTTGCCATGTGCCCAGTGACGTAAACTCGATAAACCTTACTCAGAGAGGAGAAGCATGATAACTGGTTTCAATCACTCAGGATTCGTAGTCAAGGATATCGAAGCAATGGTGGCTTTCTACAGAGACACGCTTGGCCTGAGTGTTATGCGCGAGGTTGACAGTGTGGCCCCACCTGAAGGAGATCACACAGGTATCCCGGGCGCGCGCAGGACGCTCGTGTTCGTGGGCAAGCCGGAGGGCGAACACGCTCTCGAATTGGTGCACTTCATCGATCCGCCCAGTCCCGAAGGACATCTTGACAGACATCAGCTTGGCGCAGCCCACATCTGCTTCAACGTGACCGACCTGGCGGCGCTGCACAACGACCTGACCGCAAAGGGCATCAAGTTCGTAACAGACCCGATCTTCCACGACATGCCTGACGGTAAACGCCGGGGAATATGCTACATACAGGACCCGGAGGGCAACTACGTGGAGTTCATCCAGCCGCCGAGAAGTACCCAATCAGGNNCACATCTGCTTCAACGTGACCGACCTTGGCGGGCTTGCGTCCCAGCTCAAGAAGCAGGGTATCCGGTTTGTGACCAACCCTATCTTCCACGAGATGCCTGACGGCAAAAGACGAGGAATCTGCTACATCCAAGACCCAGAGGGGAACTACGTGGAGCTGATTCAGCCGCCAGCGTAGTCCCTTGCCACTGCCGACGGGCTATTATGAGCAGTTCTCAGAAAGACTTCCGATACACTTGGAACCGGTGCCTGTTAGTCTCGACCACGTACATTCTGCTGTCACCATCGAGGCGGACGGCCACAGGGCCCCAGAAGTACGGCTCGACCTGGGATGACGTGTGGTACGGAGTCTGGAGGTGCTCAGGCAGGTCGCCTGGGGTCAGGTCTGAAATCAGCCGGAGCTCGTATTCCTCAGGATTCGAGGAGTAGTAGTCCGCAGCCCATTTCGAAACCGTGGCCTGCCCTCTGAGAGTGGCTGCGAAGGAGCCATCGGCATTGAAGACCTGTACGCGTTCGTTGCCCCAGTCAGCGACGGCAACAACGCCGTCGGAGTCAACGGCCACGCCTGATG
>JAAXHZ010000276.1 GCA_012270625.1 Dehalococcoidia bacterium
CCGGCGGCTCCAGCAGCGGCTCAGGCTCAGCCGTGGCATCAGGCCAGTGCTTGGGCGCTCTTGGGTCTTGCACCGGCGGCTCAATTCGGGGCCCAGCGTCCCTGTGCGGCATTGTCGGCCTAAAGCCCACCTACGGACGGGTGAGTCGTTTTGGGGTCGTGACCCTGAGCTGGTCGCAGGATCACGCCGGTCCGATGACCTGGACTGTCGAGGACACAGCCTACATGCTTCAGGCTATTGCCGGACACGACCCGAAAGATCCCACTTCGAGCCGCGCGCCCGTCCCCAACTACTCACTGTCGCTGAGGGAAGACATACGCGGCGTCAAGCTCGGACTGCCGCGTCACTACTTCTTCGACCCTGACCCCAGCGTCAACTCCGAGGTGGTTGCCACCGTGGAGAAGGCGATTTCCGTGATGGAGGACCTCGGCGCCCATGTCGAAGAAGTGTCCCTGCCCAGCCTGGAGCGCGTGAGAGCGGCCAACTCTGTGATTATGGTCAGCGAGGCGTACGCCTACCATGAGCCGAACCTGAAGGCACGCCCTCAGGACTTCGGTGAGATCGTGCGCGGACGTTTTCGAGTGGGCGCACTGATGAGTGCGGCGGACTATCTACAGGCGCAGCGGGTAAGGACCTGGGTGAGACGGGAATTCGCCGAGGTTATGAGCCGTGTCGATCTGCTGGTGACACCCACGATGACGCAGCCTGCGGCGGCGTTCGAGGGATACGATCCCGCCTCCACGGTCAGAGGGCGCAGCTTCACCGCGCCATTCAATGTAACCGGCCTTCCAGCGATCTCGGTGCCATGCGGATTCACACAAGACGGACTGCCCATCGGTATGCAGATCGCGGGCAAGCCCTTCGACGAGCCTGGTGTTATCCAGGCTGCGTACACGTATCAGCAGCACGCGCGCTGGTACGATACCCGACCTCCAATTTAGGGATGTAGTCAAAAGGCCTGTAGGGAACATGTAGCGGTCGATCTGAACGTTAGACAGTGTTGACATTTCCGACATGAGCGTCATCCACACACCATCTGCACGCAGGATTTCCCCTCTCCCTTGAGGGAGAGGGCTAGGGTGAGGGTGAAATCCGTGCGATTAGCTCGCTCCTCGGCAGCAAAGTGAAAATGTCAACACTACCTAGTGTTCAGCTGGCCGATGTCCCTCTAGTCGATGCTGTGGAGACCTGACTCCGCGCCAAGCATTAAGTCACCAGCGCCTGACTCTCTGCGCCAGCACGCGCGAGGGGTAGGCATCCGTATCTTTACCCTCGCTCTCCGGCTCGACCGCGATTTCACTTGTTCCGAATTCTATCTATCTACGGCGCCAATATACGATATACGACGTATCCCAGTGCCTGCTTATTGCATTTACCACTTAACCCTGCGATAATTGCAATGAGTGTTTTCGAGAATGCCATACGTGGTTAGTTCACGAAGCAGCCGATAGATACGAGAAATTACGCTACTCGTCATTGAAACGGTTATCTGTAGAGCATAAGCCTGTCTCTTAGAGGCTGTTTCCTATGTCGGTGCCACGCGGCATCAAGTCGCTGCGCGACAAAGAGTACGAGGGCGTCCAAGGTAAGAGCGATCCTGCAACGAATGTCGTCTAAATTATCCAGGGAGCCGATGGTTGGCCGTTAACGCTCGGCCCCATTCCTCTGTTCGCGCCGCCGGAGAATTTCGCTCCGTGATCGCGAAGTTGCTCCACTTTGTTGTCGGGCTGTCGTGTCTCGTCTTCCTGACGATGTTGACCATTACACTGCTGACCAAAGAGGCAGGCAGTGTAATGGCCCAACAGGAGAACGTGAACACTGAAATGTCTCTGCACAGCGACAACGGTGCCCCAAGGGGCATCTGGTCTGATGGCACAACCATGTGGGTTACAGACTTCTCAGACCGGAAGATCTACGCCTATGCACTTGACGACGGAACTCGGATTGAGGACAAGGACATCGATCTCAGATCAGCCAACGTTAAGCCCTACGGCTTGTGGTCCGATGGCACCACAATATGGGTGCTCAACACACGAGATGACAAGATTTACGCTTTTTCGCTGTCTGATGGAACACGAGACGAGGGCAAGGAAATCAGACTGGACAGTGAAAACGACGTTCCCGCAGGCATCTGGTCTGATGGCACGACGATGTGGGTTGTGGATCAGAACGACAGGAAGCTCTACGCCTACGCGCTGGATGATGGAGCGCGGCAGAGCGCAGAAGACGTCACACTCTCGCTCGACCGTCCCCGTCCTCTTGGCGTGTGGTCTGACGACGCTACAATCTGGATCGCCTACGATTACCACCAGGACTACGTTAGTGACGAAGACTACAAGCTCTATGCATTCGCATTCGAGGACGGAGGTCGGGAGAGTGACAGCGATGTCTCTATCTCCATCGACCCAAACAGCCGAAGCTCCGGTATATGGTCAGACGGCACGACAGTGTGGGTATCGGATACTTTTCACGACAAGCTTTTTGGCTACTCCCTGCCCCAGAAGGCCCTTTCGACTGACGCCACCCTGAACGCGCTAAGTCTGAGCGTGGGGACTCTGGATCCTGCATTCTCCACCAGCACTGTCAGTTACACGGCGTCAGTTGGATATGAGACTGCCGAGATCACGCTGAACGCCACTACGAGCGATCCCAACGCGAAGGTTGCGTTCCTGGACAACGACGACAACGATGTCCCCGACGCTGACGGCAACACCCCCGGCCACCAGTTACGCCTCGCCGTGGGAGACAATATCTTCAAGGTAAAAGTGACCGCTGAAGACGACACAACGGTACAGATTTACACGGTCACGATAGTGAGGACCAAACCCGAAGTGAGCGTCAGCGCGGATCAGGCCGAGATCATCGAGGGAGGTGATGCCGTCTTCGTGATAAGCCGCAGCAAGGCTGCGTCTGAGTCACTGGACGTGACGGTGTCAGTAACCGAATCAGGAACACTCGTCGGTGACTCTGAAGAAGGTGACAGGACCATCACTATCTCTTCGGGCGCAACATCGACAGTGCTGACCGTGACCACCGATACAGACGACGATACATGGGAGGCCCACTCTACGGTCACCGCAGCGATTACGGACGACGATACGTACATAATCAAGGCCAATTCTGGGTCTGCCGAGACTCGCGTGCTTGACGACGACTTCCCAGCGGCCACGGCGAGACTGTCAGTTATGCCCAACCCGGTGACCGAAGGTGGTACCACAACAGCGACCATCATCGTCATCACAGATGACGATAGTCAGCCCCACGGCGGCGGCGGAACACTCACGCTCAGCTTAGAAGATGGCACCGCTCAGCCCACCGATTACGGGAGTCTCAGCCGGACTTCATTTCCCGTAGCCGCGTCCGATTTCTTCGTTACCAGCATCGAAGGGGTTATCCAGTATCGGGCCGAGTACTCGGCCACGGTAACGACACAGGAGGACAGTGAGGTCGAGATTGGGGAGAGTTTCAATATCTCCATGGCCAAGTCCGAGGGGTCGTCAGCCAGCCTGACTTTGTCGCAGCCAACGACGGTGGCCGTTAGCATCGCCGACAACGATGCCGCGCTCAGCGCATTGGACCTAAGCGGAATCACTCTGTCTCCTGAGTTCTCCACGGATATCTACGACTACACGGCGCAGGCAGGGTACACGGTAGCTGAGACTACTGTAACCGCCTCTTCGACTCACCCAGAGTCCAGCAAGCCGATAATCAAACATAATGGGGTGGCAGACCCTGACGGCACGGTGCCCCTGACGATAGGCGAGAACGAGATTACGGTCGAGGTAGCGGCCGAGGATGCCACGACCTTCAAGACGTACACCATCACCGTCACTCGCGCCGGACCGGAGGTGAGTGTCAGCGCAGCGGCAGATGAGGTGTACGAAGGCGAAGACGTGGTGTTCCGGGTAAGTCGGGACTCAGCGGTATCGGAGCCACTGGACATAACTCTATCGGTGACTGAGACCGGGGATCTGGTGCCCGACGCGAACGAAGGCAGCAAAGATGTAACTATCCAAAGTAACGCCACATCTACCACGCTGATCGTGTCCACGGACGTCGACGACGATACATGGGAGGCCCACTCTACTGTCACGGCCACCATTGCCAACGACGAAGC
>JAAXHZ010000277.1 GCA_012270625.1 Dehalococcoidia bacterium
CCACGGATGAGAGCTACATGGACAAGCAGTCGGGCGAGTGGATCAGCAAGGCCGAATGGCACAAGGCGGTCACCTATCAGGACGGACTGATCACGATGCTCGAGAAGCACGCGAAGAAGGGTCGCCTTGTTTTCGTATCGGGCACACTGAGAAGCAGGAAGTGGCGGAAGGAGGGCGAGGACTCCGACCGTACGGCGACGGAGATATTCCTGGTGCCGAGCAGCAGGGTCCAGTTCCTGGACAAGATCGATGACAGGCCTGCTGAGTCTGGCGAGGGGACTGAGACAGCAGGGGAGACAACGGGTGAAGCGTCTGCAGAAGCGGAGGCGCCTGCTGCGGCGTGAGCAATGATTCAATAGCGTAGTCCTCCCTGAAACTCGGGGCCGCGCTTGGGCGCGGCCCCTCCGCCGTGCAGAGCGCCATGACTATCTCTAAACGCATTTTCCAACTGGCAACCGTCCTGATTATTCAGATTCTTTTGTGCGCGAGCGCGGCGCATGCGGCCAGGGAACGCTTGCTGATCGACGCCACGTCGCACGTGTTCAACTGGGAACGAGATTACGTCCGCGGCCTCTCGCCGGAGGGACCCGCTGCTCAACTCGGCAATCTCTCGCTGTATCTGGCTGATGGCCGCTATGGCGACGATGAATGGCGCCCGGCGAGCGTTGCAGTCTACGATGCCACTCCCGACCAATCGCGTGTATTCCTGACAACGGGGTACGACTTCGAGGTCAAGGCCTGCGATGCAACCTGGCTCATTCTCAATTGGACAGGAACAATGGGCAGCGAGGAATTAACCCTCATTCAACTGGACCTGGCACAAGACGAAGGACGTTGGCGAATTGTCAAAGTAACCATGACGCGCCATTCGACCAGGTGGCACAGCACGATCGGGGACGTCGCGCCTTAGGCTGAGACGTGCACGGCTATGGAACTCAACAGATAGTTCGGCAACTCGTCGGAGATTCGGGTTAGCGCAGGTCCAGGCTGCGTAGCAGCTCCTCGACGCCGATGCCGTGATGTCAGGCGATGCTCTTCGGGATGTTCGACAGCGTCTTTGGGCGGATCGGATCGTGCGGCGGGACGACCTCA
>JAAXHZ010000278.1 GCA_012270625.1 Dehalococcoidia bacterium
GAGCGTCATCCACACACCATCTGCACGCAGGATTTCCCCTCTCCCTTGAGGGAGAGGGCTAGGGTGAGGGTGAAATCCGTGCGATTAGCTCGCTCCTCGGCAGCAAAGTGAAAATGTCAACACTACCTAGTCTCTCGACCCACCAGGACATTGCCCATGGCCCTTTCGCTGGGGGTTATGCAATCGTCTCGGCGTCCCGACCCGCATGACAGCGAACGACGCGATAGAGTATATTGTTGCGCGCAATGAGATTGGGAATCAGACCCGTCGCCACCACGCGGCGGAGTGTGCAGCTCACTGGAGGTGATACATGGGCAACCGTCTCGAAGGAAAGGTTGCAGTCGTAACCGGAGCTGGTCGTGGAGTCGGCAGGGGTGTCGCGCTGCTGTTGGCTGAAGAGGGTGCAAAGGTCGTCGTCAACGACCTCGGCAGCGACGTGGATGGAACCGGCGGCTCTCACGACCCTGCTGACAGCGTCGCTGAAGAGATCAAAGCTGGCGGCGGAGAGGCCGTCGCCAACTATGACAATATGGCCCTCATGGAGGGTGGTGAAGCGGTGATCCAGCAGGCAGTGGACACCTATGGACAGGTGGACGCGCTCGTCAACAGCGTCGGTATGCTCAGAGACCGCATGATCTGGCAGATGACTCCCGACGACTGGGACCGCGTTCTGGTCAACAATGCCAAGGCGACGTTCACCGCGACCAAGTTCGCCTGCATCCTGTTCAGGCAGCAGAGAAGCGGACGCATCGTCAACATGACCTCGGACGCCGGACTGGGCGACGTTGGCCGCTCCAACTACGCTGCCGCGTCGGAGGCGATCATTGGACTTACTCGCACGGTCGGACGCGACATGGGGCGCTACGGCGTCACGTGCAACGCGATCTCGCCGATGGTCGAGACCAGGCTGTTTCCGGGATCGGTCGAGGAGTACAGGATCGCGGCGGTGGACTCGCCAACACGCGATGAGCGCGCTGGCATCTTCACACCTGCCGGAGTAGGCGAATGGGAAGGCCCGGGCTGGCCCGACGATCCTGAAAACGTCGCTCCCCTGGCAGTGTACCTCTGCACCTATGCGGCGCCCCATATCAACTGCAACATCTTCGGCGTGCGCGGCGGCAGCATCTACCTCTACTCTCAACCCAGAGTGGAACGCGCCGTGCAGAAGTGGGGCAACTTCACCATGGAAGAGATGGACGTCCTGTTCCCCAAGATGATCGGAGACGGCTTCTAGTCGAAGATTCACAGGCATCTCCCGTTTGTCCTGAGCCTGTCGAAGGACTTGGGCCGGATTCCAGAACACTTATAACTGACAGCTTTCAACTCCAGAGGTAAGTCACAATGGGTAACAGACTCGATGGAAGAGTGGTAATCGTCACCGGCGCCGGACGAGGAATCGGCGCTGAGGTAGCCAAGTGGATGGCCGCAGACGGCGCGTCGGTAGTCGTCAACGACCTCGGCGGCACGCTGGACGGCACAGGGTCTGCGGAGGCCCCGGCCGAAATCACTGCTCAGGCTATCCGCGATGCGGGCGGCGCCGCGGTCGCCAACTTCGACTCCGTCGCGGAGTACGAGACGGCGGGCAAAGTCGTCCAGACCGCGATCGACAACTACGGTCGCGTGGACGCCCTATGCCATGTCGCGGGCATCCTGCGAGACCGCATGGTGTTCAACATGACCGAGGCCGAGTGGGACGGTGTTCTGCAGGTACACCTGTACGGCGCGTTCAACATGGTCCGACACTGCGTCCCGCACATGATCGATCAACAGTATGGCCGAATCGTGCTGTTCTCGTCCGGCTCAGGGCTGGGCGCATCTGGCCAGACCAACTACGCGGCTGCCAAGGAAGGGATGGTCGGATTCGCCCGCGCGCTGGCGAAAGACCTCGCCCCGCACGGCATCACCGCAAACGCCGTCTATCCCGGCGGCGCGACCAGGATGACTGAGTCGATTCCGGAATCAACCACGCAGCTTAGGCAGCAGCAGCGCACCCAAGCGCAGCCGCAGCAGGCATCCCAGGGTCCGCCAATCCAGGGGCCGCCCGAAGCGCGCGACCCCGCAAACAATGCGCCCAAGGCGGTCTATCTGTGCTCGGAAGCCGCTGGGAACATCACCGGCCAAGTGGTCGGAGTCAGCGGCTGGCAGGCGACCCTGTTCTCGCCACGCCACATTACGCGCAGCATTCACAAGAACGGTCGCTGGACACTGGACGAGCTCGACGAGCTGATCCCCATTTCGATCGGCGCAGACCTCGCCAACCCCGTGCCGCCCCAGCCGCCGAGGGCATAAGCGAATATAGAATTCAGAATTGGGAATGAGAGTATCGGTCATTCCGAAGACGCGATTACCATTCACAATTCCTAATTCCTAAATTCCAAGTTCTCTTCCTAACAGGTCTATAACGGCCTGAGTCGCCTGTCGCTTGTTGCCGTCCCGATCGCCCGCGTCCGTTTGGATGTGTTCGGCGACCTCCAGGCCGTTCGGTCCCGCAACGCCGATGTAGAACGTCCCTATCGGCAGACCCGAACGCCCGCCGGTAGGCCCCGCGACTCCTGTGACTGAGACTGCGTAGTCGGTCCCCGTCAGATCACGCGCGCCCGCTGCCATCGCTGCGGCCATCTCAGGACTGACCGTACCCTTGGTCTCGTACAGCTCGTCGGACACGCCCAGCACCTTCTGCTTCAGCCCGCCCGTGTATGCGATGACTCCGCCTGGAAACCAGCGTGAGCTGCCCGGCACGGTGCTGAACGTATAGCCGATCAGCCCACATGTGTCCGCCTCTGCCACCGATACCGTCTGCCCCCGCGCTGCCAACGCTTCCGCGATCTGTTCGACATTCATGATGACTCCTCTTTGAGAATCGCGCTGGCGCGATTTTCTGTCACGTCCCCACCTGTAAGTGGGACGTTATCCGCCGGAGTGTCGCGAGCGCCGACAGCGCCGACAGCTTGCCAGTCCTCGGATTGGTCTCCGAGGGAGTGTTCTCGATAAGTATGCTCAGCCTGCCGAACTCGCCCTCGACCACTATGTTATGAGTGTTCTTGTCCACGGTCGGGTCGGCGTAGATACGGATGCGCGTCTTGTGTGGCCCTATCCCCGCCATGCTGAGCGCGGCGGACACGTTCACGTTCGCCGGGAACAGCCGGCACGCCTCTAGCACAGGGCCTTCATAGATGACAGTCGGTTCCGACACCGCGTCCAGGTTCACGCCTGAGACCTCGACGCCTGGCGCGCCTTTCAGCCCCTCTGGCGGCTTGCGTGTGATCATCGTTATCGAGTCGATGCGCCCAGCCGACGCGCCCGCGACGCCGTCTAGTCCAGCTATCGCGCCGGACGGCACGTAGATCATAGCGTCGTTCTTCTCTGCCAGATCTAACAGGTCGTCGCGTTGAAGCAGCGCCCCTCCGCTGAGCGCCATTAGGTCCTTTCCCGCGGACAGCGTCGCAACCGCAATCGACTCCATCGCGCTTGCGGGCGCGGCCTCGACCACCAGATCGACGATCTCCACCAGCCGGCCCAGCTTGACCACAGGCGGACGGCAGTCGAGCGTCGAGGCGAATCGCTCGGCGCGATCGAGGCTGCGGCTGGTTATTCCGCCAAGCGCCGCGCCCGGTACGCCCCCGGCGTCCAGCTCGGACGCCACCTTCTGGCCAATGGCGCCGCAGCCCGCTATTCCAATGACTCTGTTCGATTTGCTCATGCGGCCATACTAGTGACGCAGACGGACGGTGTCAAAGATGGGTTTTAACGAACAGGCAGTTTGCGATATAATTGTAGTGTCTAGAAGGGTCCCATCGGTCGTCTAGCAAAAACCGGTAGGGGCATAATTGTGGAGGGACGGCATAGCCGTCCCTTTTTGTTTATATGATCCTCGGAGGCGATCTTGTGAAAGTGGCGCTGTTTTTCGACGGGAAAAATTTCTATACCGCACTTCAGAGATATGATCGTACACTGGAGATCGACTATAACAAGCTCGCTAGTTGGCTCACAGATCGGATATCTGGCGGCGGAGGGGAATTTGCAGGGGCCTACTACTACACAGGATTCACTCAGCTCGATCAGGCACGGTCAGGTGCCTTCAGGGACTTCCTGAAGGGCCTTGAACTTCAGCCAGGGTACTTCGTTAAGCGGGAGCCACGTGTGCGCCGGAAGTCGCAGTGCAGGAAGTGCGGTTTCACATACAGCTATGGAACCGAGAAGCGAGTGGATACTCGGCTGGTTGCTGACATGATCCATTTCGCTGCCGTCGATGCCTACGACATCGCGGTATTGCTGTCAGGAGATCAAGACTTCGTACCAGCGGTAGAGGCCGCCAACGCATTGGGGAAGCGAGTGTATCTCGCAGCCTGGCCCGGTCACGGTGTATCCAGAGAACTCAGGACACGTTGCTATGACCAAGTACATCTCGCAGATGGAGTAACCAGTTTCTCGACTGGTCGCTCACGTATAGGAGATGATACTGATAATATCCTGCCTTCGGACGATAGTCCGCAATCTAATATGGTTAGAGAGATCGCTCGTGCCTTGCAACACCACAACTATCTTTCTCGAGGCCACTTTATCAACAAATGGCGTCCTCAACTCGACATACCAATGGCTGGGTGTGATAGGGAGAAGATGTTGGACAGTTTGATTTGTGAAGGCAAGATAGTTGAATATGACAGAGAGTCCAATGGCAACAGCTTCAAAGAACTGAGATTATCTGATACCTGACATCTACTCTCTAGGGATTCTCATGCCTATCCGAATCACCTCTGAAGAAGTATCCCATCTGGCCCTTCTCTGCCGCATCGCGATGACCCAAGGTGACGTAGAGCTGATGCGCGACCAGATGTCGAACATCCTCGAAAACATAGACATTCTCAACCAGGTTGATACCACCGGCGTGGAGCCGACCGGCCACTCGGTTGACCTCGTATCTGTCATGCGCGAGGACGCCGTCGCGCCTTCCACCGACCGTGAAGATGTGCTGTCCAACGCGCCGCGCCGGGATGGCGACTTCATCAGGGTCAGGGCGGTGCTGGAATCATGAGCGATCCCGCGCTGACCGATCTGACCGTCACCGAAGCTCGCAAGCTTCTCGACCGTCGCGAAGTAAGCTCAGTGGAGCTCACCAAGGCCGCGCTCGACCGTATCACGCAGGTCGAGGACAGGGTCAAGGCGTTCGTGACTGTCACCGAAGACCTCGCCTTGCGGCAGGCGGAAGACGCCGACCGTCGCATCGCGGCGGGTGACTCCGTGACACTGACTGGAATCCCGATGCAGCTCAAGGACAACATGACCACCAGAGGCGTCGCCACGACCTGCTCGTCGCGGATGCTGGAAGGGTTCATTCCCCCATACGACTCGACTGTAACGCGCCGTCTCTACCAGCAGTCCGCTGTGCTCATGGGAAAGGGCAACCTCGACGAGTTCGCGATGGGGTCCTCCACTGAGAACTCGGCGTTCTTCCCAACGCATAATCCGTGGAGCCTCGACCGAGTGCCCGGAGGCAGCAGCGGCGGCCCGGCGGCGGCGGTCGCGGCCGGCGAATGCCTCTACTCTCTAGGCTCCGACACCGGAGGCAGCATCCGGCAGCCAGCTTCGCTCTGCGGGGTCGTCGGACTCAAGCCGACCTACGGACTCGTGTCGCGCTGCGGACTTGTCGCCTTCGCGAGCTCGCTCGACCAGATAGGCCCGATCACCATGGACGTGGCCGACTGCGCCCACGTGCTCAACGCTATCGCCGGGCACGACCCCATGGACTCTACCTCGCTGGACGTCGACGTCCCTGACTACACGGCTTCCCTCGGCAGGGACCTGACCGGCCTGAGAATCGGCGTTCCCAGGGAGTATTTCGTCGAGGGCATGGAGCCTTCCGTAGAGGCATCGACGCGGCGCTCCATCGCGCTGCTTGAGGAGCTGGGCGCCGAGGTCGCCGAGACCTCGCTGCCCCACACCGCATACGCCCTCTCGGTTTACTATATCCTCGCCCCTTCCGAGTGCTCAGCGAACCTTGCGCGGTACGACGGCGTGAAGTACGGCTTCTCGGACCAAGACTCCGACTCCATGTGGGATGCGCTGGAGCAGACGCGCGGGCACGGATTCGGTCCCGAGGTCAAGCGCCGAATCATGCTCGGCACATACGCGCTATCGGCGGGATACTACGATGCCTTCTACCTGAAGGCCCAGCAGGTGCGCACCATCATCAGGCGGGAGTTCGAGACAGAGTTCGAGAAGTTCGACGCAATTGTCTCAGCCACGTCGCCAACGGTCGCGTTCAAGCTCGGCGAGAAGACGTCCGACCCGCTCCAGATGTACCTGTCCGATGTGCTGACCCTCCCCGCGAACATCGCAGGCATCCCCGGAATCTCCGTTCCCGCCGGGCTGTCGGACGACGGATTGCCGATCGGTTTCCAGATACTCACAAGGCACCTGGGCGAGCCGACGCTGTTCAGGATAGCGCACGCCTTCGAGCAGGCGTGCGACTGGAATGGCAAAAGACCTGGTTTGTAGGCCCACACCGGATCTGGCGCATCTACATCTTCTCTGGTGCAGCGATTCCCAGCAGCCAGAGCCCAGTGCCAATCACGTTCTTGACAGCCGCAGTCAAAGCGAGACGGAACTCCTGTTCTGGTGACCCGAAGATGCGCTCACTGTTGTAAAAGTCGCCGAATGAGTTGGACAGCCCGCTGAGGTAGTGAGCAAGCCTGTGAATGCGAAAGTTTAAGGCGCAATCCAATATGACATCTGGAAACTCATCTATCTGGCGTATCAAAGCAAACTCATGATCGCTGATCTGAGATGGAACCTGCGGTGGTGGTGGGCTGTCTGCCATCATCGCCCTTGCGAGCAGTCTGGAAGCTCGGGCGTGTGTGTACTGGGTGTATGGAGCCGAGTTTGCGTCGAAGTCGAGCGCGGACTCCCATGAGAAGTTGACTTCCTTTATGTGTTCAGTGGACAGTATCGAATACTTGAGCGCACCTATGCCCACGGCCTTTGCGATGGAGTTGATCTCTTCCTCAGTAAAGTCGCCGCTGTCCTTGGACTCCGCAATTTTTGCTGCCCTGCGGATTGCAGTTGCTAGGACCTCATCCAGCGATACGATGTTTCCCAGCCTAGACGACATCTTCGAGCCTTCAAGCTTCAAGTGACCGAATGGGATGTGGACGCAGTCACTGACCCACTCGTATCCGAGTAGCTCCAGAATCTTGAAAATCTGCTGGAAGTACAGCCTCTGCTCGTCTCCAACGACGTAGATCATCGAGTCGAATCCCAAGCTCGCGCGTCTTGATACAGCTGCGCCAAGGTCTTGAGTGCTGTAGGTGGCTGTACCATCGGAACGCAGAATCACCTTATCAGGCAGACCATGTCTCTGAAGAACAGCAATGACTGCTCCTTCAGACACCTCTGTCTCGTCTTCAAGGTCGTCCACGATGGTGGCGTCCGATGAAGCCGCACCTTCCGTGAGCCTTCTAGCGACCCCTTTCTCTACGGCTTCTGCAACGACTCTCTTCCCTGCATCAATGAACAAGCTCTGTCCCGTAACCTCATCGAACTGTACGTCCAGAGTGTCATAGACAGGCTCGAACGTATCCATGCTCGCATCTCTAATGAGCTTCCATGTCTTCAGAACGTCTTCGTTGCCTTCTTCGAACTCTCGCAACACAATCTGTGCCTCTGATGCCAGTGAAGGATCTGAGCTCGCCTCAGTGTTGAATCTGACATAGAGGTCTAGCATCTCCTCCATCGGGCGCTCTTTTAGCGCCCTTGGATCGCTCCATCTCTCATATGCGGCCATTACTTTGCCCATGTGCAGTCCGATGTCACCGGTGTAATTCAGCCGGTGCACCCTATGTCCGGTGAATCCCAAACACCTCGACACGCTGTCACCAATGATCGTTGATCTTATGTGTCCGACATGCATAGGCTTTCCTGTATTGGGCGCAGAGAACTCCACAACCACAAGCCTTCCCTGCCCGATGTCACTTGAACCGAATGCAGGATCTGTCAAGGCTTTGCGTAGCGTCATCTCAGTTGCAAGCTGCCGGTTGAGTGAAAAGTTCACAAATCCGCCAATGCTTTCGACCGACTCAATGAGTCCGCCTGGAATGACAGTCTCGGCAACTATACTGGCGAGTCCGTTGGCGGAGACATTCGTTGCTTGCGCTTCAGTGAAACAGTGCAGGGCTAGGTCGCCGTAGCCCTTACGAGACATCTGCAAATTGCGCCGAATTGCATCATCAGATATAATGTCATTTATTTGCAGAGTCAATAGCTTGACGACGCTGTCATGAAAGTAGGACATAGGACTCCTCTACTAAAGTTGGGATGACCAGCTGAAATTCAGTCTTTGAAACTCCAGGAACTGCTTGAATACCACGCATGAGACGTCTAAGATCGGAGGTGCCTCCGACCTTGGACAAAGCGATACCATCATCTGGGCCCACCAGAGCGTGCGCAGTAGCTACGCCTGGTACCCTTCTGACGTCCATCAAGATGGGATGGGGGTCTCCAACCGATAGCCTCAGGAGTACCCAAACTGCTGACTCCTCATGACCGAACGTGAGGTCCGAGTCCCAGAATGGCAAGTCTTGCTCGGCCGCCATGATTACCGGTCTAGAGTCGGTGGAGTGTATGTGCTGACATTGTCTCAAAGAGTGATCTAGAAGCTCCCGATATTCGTCGACAGTCTCAGTCTCAACGAAGGTCAGGAAGACACCAGGCCCACTTACTCTATGTGTGAATCGTGTGTGTCGTAAAGCTGTGAGGTGCGTGAAAACCTCATCTACGTGCATTAGATCCGCTTGAACTATACGAAGGCTGAAAAGGTGTTCATGGCCAATTCCTCACATAGCCAGAAAATGAAGTGATTGCCGAAACCCTTGTCGACATCATAAACCAGTCTCTAGCTTGGCCGCAAGACTTGCTGGGAATGCCGCGCAATACTTGTCCGATATTATGACCAGTCTCTAGCTTGGCCGCAAGACTTGCTGGCGTTGATATGTAGGATGTCTATTATGGAAATCGTTTACAAGCCGCCTACTCCAATTGACGTCGACAGTCTCTCTTCACTGATCCACGAACGTCGGATGGGCTTGAACCTCTCAAGACGCGAGTTCGCTGAAATGATCGGCGTAGTGGAGACGACGGTCAGAAACTGGGAGAGTGACAGGACCAGCCCGAGTCGTAACGATATTGTACGGATGAGGGAAGGGATGAGAGTCGCGGAGGAGGAGCGGGAGGTCCTCAACCTATTGCTGCGAACGGCCGGCTATCCACTCTTGGGCGAGTGCAAAGAAGATTACTCAGGTGTGAAGGAGCAGCATGGCATGTCTGAGGGACCAGCAAAGACAACCGAGATAATCCATAAGGTGGTGCTACCTTACTTGGACGAGATCAAGTTCAGCTATCTTGCAGACAGAGACACTGTAGAGTTCGTCACCCCTTACCGCGGTACCCGATATATCGTCAAAGTGGTGGATCACGAAACCCCAGATCCATCGCTGAGCATTGCCTTCATGCACATCGTCAGGCTGGATTCAATGTGCGAGGCTGATGCTCTGAGAATCTGCAACTACATGAACACCAAGATCAAAGGCAAGTTCCTAATGTTCAATGACGACCGGGACCTCCACTATCTTCTGGATGTCCCGTTGCAGTCCGATAGCGGACCTGAGGCCTTTAAGGATGGTTTCGAGTGGGCACTCATATCAGCGGCGACGTTTCATGAGCCTCTGATGAAAGTCAGGTGGGCTGGTGCCGACTTTGAGGAGGCGCTGAATTCCAAGCAGTCAGGGGACCTTGAGGAGGAATCCAAACAGTCAAAGACATTAGACCCCGACTCCTCCTTTGATGACTACGACAAAGAGAAGCGCATGAAGACCATCCAGATCGCCCGAGGTGGGGATAACCCTGGTAGCCAACAACTGCAAGACTCGGTTGTATAGCAACAGATCAATGAAATTGCGGACATCGACTCTAACTCCGAATGACGATTGTCTGGCGTAACTGAGTCATACCTCTCCATCCGCATAACTGGCATCGAGCCTTGGGATCCACCTGACGGCGAGCCAGGCCGTGGAATGATGCTGCACACCACGCGCGGCGACGTCCGCTCGATAGTGCACCACGACCAGGACATACGAACCACCAAGGGCATCATCTGGGTGTGGGGTGCGCGAGGCGGATTCGCGGGACCGGCGGACGGCATCTACCGAGACCTCGCTGAGGAGCTGAGGCACGAGATAACCTCGGTCAGAATCGACTATCGACAGCCGAACGTCATCCCCGAGTGTGTAATGGATACGCTGGTCGGCGTCTCGTTCCTGACCGGCGCCGGACACACTGACATTGCGCTGGTCGGCCACTCATTCGGTGGAGCGGTCGTCATATCCGCCGCGCCGTTCAGCGACGATGTCAAGGCAGTGGCCGCGCTGTCCAGCCAGACCTACGGCGCACAGCGCGCCGCCCTGGTCTCCCCGCGTCCGCTCCTTCTCGCCCACGGAGAAGCCGACACGAGGCTGCCTCCATACTGCTCCGAGATGATCCACACCTGGGCCGAGGAGCCTAAAGAGCTGATCCTCTACCCCGGAGCAGGCCACGGCCTAACCGAGTGCAAGGACGAGCTGAGACCCATGCTCCGCGACTGGCTGAGGGAGAAGCTGGAGCTATGAATTCAGAAACGAAATGCCCGCTGGTGACACTTTCCGTCTTTAGTAGTGCGGATTCGGACAGGTCATCTAGCTGTTCACTGTCAGCCAATGGACTTGTGATGACGCCTTGAAACCCTATCGGGCCTATGATGATCCCTGATGACAGCCCTCAGATCATCGCCCACGGCTTTCCAGTCCGACCAGAGCGCGTACCTGTCGACAACGTGGGGTGGAAGCGACTTTCTGGGTACGTTCAACGACCCCGTGAAGTCGAAGATGCGCGCAAGTCCATTCAAAACGGGTCTGCGTGGACTCCGTCTGATAAGTACTCTGCGTCTTGTCTTCAGGGCCATCAGCGTCTCTCAATAGGTTGATCATTTGTGCATACCCCATAATAGGGTATGTACCCTAGCATAACCGGAATAGTAACCGGCGGCAACTTATACCAGCCGCCTGAGCCTGTATCAGTTTAGTCGGTGTGCCACTCTCCTGAGCTTTAACATCTGGTCCCGTCATTCCGGCGAAAGCCGGAACCCACGAAGTGGCTCGCCGTTCGGCAATCCAGGGGTGGTTGGGTGTCTTATACGGAGTCCACCGACTAAATTGAAACAGGTTCGTCAACGGTTCACGCTTAAACGATAACCAATCCCTATCACCGCACGCACTCATTCCCCAGGTCAACGACTCTCTCAGCCACCGTCGCGAGCATCCGCCACGAAGTCTCGTGACGCTTTGTGGCTTCTACATCGTCGTAGTACGTGTCCAGGAGAACGTAGGTGCAGTCCAGCGCCTGCAACCCCTCCAGGTCGCCTCTGATCTGGTCCAGGCTTCCCTCACCCGCTATGCGCGCGTCGCCGGACAGAGGCGACTCAGTGATTCGCAGTCTTATCCTCGGGCAGAGCGCCGGCATCGGCTTCCGCTCCCGGTCGGCAACCTCTCTCAGGCGGGGAATGTCCCTCTTCTCGAACTCCGCCACCCGTATTCTGATAGGGTGCCATCCATCTCCGTACCGCACTGTGCGGCGCAGCGCGGCGTCGCTGGCCCCTCCAACCCAGATCGGCGGATGCGGCTTCCGAACCGGACGCGGAGCCGTGTCCACGTCCTTGAAAGAGACGAACCGACCGTCATACGAGGCGACGTCCTGCGTCCACAGCGCCTTGATGGCCGCGAGGTAGTCGTCGGTGATGGCTCCACGCTGCCGGAACGGGACGCCGAGCGCCTTGAACTCCTGCTCGGCCCATCCGACACCCACACCCAGGATGAACCTGCCCCCACTCAGCGCATCGACGTTCGCGCCCGCCCTCGCGATCTCCAGAGGACTCCGATACGGCAGGATGGCGACCGTCGTCCCGATCTCCATCGACTCTGTAATTCCGGCCAGCCAGCCGAGCGTCGTCAGCGGCTCGTAGAACGGCGCGGGATACCTGGAGCTCACGTCAGGAGTGACCGCGATGTGGTCGGAGCTCATAATCAGGTGATAGCCCATCGCCTCGATCAGCTTCACAGTGCGACTCATAGACTCGGGATTCGCGCCCGGCCCAAAGTTGATCAGGTTGACGCCGACTTTCATATCAGATCACACCAGCCCCTCATCAGCGGCGGCAGCCTCGATCAGTTCCCAGCCGTGTTCGATACCAGGAACGAAGCTGCTGCACGCCTCTCCTCTCAGCACCGCCTCTTCCACTTCGTCATTCCCGGTGATGGACAGAAACGCGGACTCGATCTGAGAGGCCAGCTGCGCGTCGATGCTGCTCTGCGCGGTGAAGCAGCAGTGGCTGTATGGAGGGCTGGACCAGAACGCCCGAACCTCGTGGACCTCCACGCTGCCATCTTCAGCCATCGACTCCAAGGTACTTCGGCTGACGGCCCCGGCGTCGAACTCGCCCGAATACACACGCTCCACCACGTCCCGCTCATCCGAGCCGGTCCCAGATTCACGCTCCTCGTAGAAGCTGATCGCCGCCAGGTCATTCTGCGGATTCAGCCCAGCCTGCTTCAGCATGTGATACGGTACCAGTCCAGCCTGCTCGGACCCGCGCCGCCCAAACGCGAACCGCTTCCCGATCAGGTCCTCCACGGTCATGATGTCTGAGTCCATCCCGGCGATGAAGTGGGTGACGAAGCCGATGTCAACGTCTCGCATCGCGATCACACGACACGGCTCATCCAGCAGGCGCCTGATCTTCACGTAGCCCAGAGGGCCGTTCCAGGCCAGATCGATGTCGCCGTTCACGAAAGCGTCCACCATCGCGTCGTAGTCCGAGTACAGCACCCAGTCCAGATCTATTCCCCTGCGCCGGAAGATGGTCTCCAGGCCCTGAAACACGTCGAAGTGCGATTGAGTCGCCGATCCGCCTAACCTCACCATGTCGTCCCTCCCATAACGCCGCCGCGTTCTGCGATTCAACATAGACGAAAAGCATATCGGCCGGCGTCTTTCACCATTCTAAATTCCGAGTAGCCCCTCCAGGTTTCTCCAGAGGATCATCTCCTTCTCCTCAGCGCTCAGGCTCTCCAGCCCCATGATCCAGGACACCGGCCAGTCGATGCACATGTCGTAGGGCCAGTCGGTGCCGAACAAGACTCGCTCCACGCCCACCCTGTCGATGATGTACCTCAACGCCTCCTCGCTGTGAGTGATAGTGTCGTAGTAGAACCTGTCCAGGTACGCGCTCGGCGGCTGTGAGATGTTACCCCGCGCCTCGGGGCGCACCTGCCATCCGCGGTCCATCCTGCCGATGCCAAAGCAAGTGTAGCCGCCGCCGTGAGACAGGCAGATTCTCAGGTCTGGACAGGCGTCCATTACTCCGCCATACACGAACGCGGCGTATGTCACCGCCCTGTCGGCCAGGTTCCCTATCGTGTTCGGCAGGTGGTATCTGCTGGACCTCGGACTGACGATCGTCGGCCCGCCCTGGTGGATCAGAATGAGCGCGCCAAGCTGCTCACACGCCTTCCAGAACGGCATAAACTCCGGCTCGTCGAACGTCCGACCGTTCACGTGGTCGCCCATCATCGCGCCCTTCAGTCCAAGTTGCGTTACACACCTCTCTAGCTCGTCGATCGCGGCTGGGATGTCCTGCATCGGAAGTGTGGCCAGACCCGCAAACCGGTCGGGATGGTCCACCGTGAGCTGAGACACGTAGTCGTTACAGTCGCGCGCCATCGCTTTGGTCGCATCGGGGTCCTTGTCGTAGCTGTACAGAACCGCGTTCGTGGACAGCACCTGCACGTCAACCCCCAGAGAGTCCATGTCCGCCAGGCGCTCCTCTGGCGTCCAGGTGGTCCGCGGATTATGGCGATGTGCTGGCACCGCCTCCGACGTAATCCCGTGCCAGTCCTCACCGGCGTTCATGGCCTCTATGAAGGCCGCAGGCGAAATATGCGCGTGTATGTCTATCGTTCGCATATCGGGTTCCTTAATCAGCAGCCCTCTCCTTCAGAGAGAGGGCTGGGGTGAGGGTGAATGATGCAGTTTCAATAGCGCCATGCCGAACGACCGAAAGACCCTGTTCTCTCAATAAAGCGGCGTAGATGTTATCTGCTTGGACTCATCAGGGTGACGCCGCCATCTACGGGCATTATCAGCCCGGTGACCCACTTGGCCTCGTCGCTGGCCAGATAGACTGCCGCCCAGCCAATGTCCCACGGGCTGCCCTCGATTCCCAGCGGTGAAGACGCCCGCCGCGTTTCACGACGCTCGTCGGACATGTTCGGAGCAACCATCGAGGAGTACACCGGCCCCGGCAGGATGCAGTTGACCCGGATGCCGTCTTTCGCGTGGTCCACCGCCATCGCCTGCGTGAGAGCTATCACGCCACCCTTCGATACGGTGTAAGACGTCAGCCCGCGCGGCCTAATCGCCGAGATAGACGATATGTTGACTATCGCCCCGCCGCCTCCCGATGCCATCACCGGCACCGCATACTTGCTCATCAACATCATCGACTTTACGTTGACCTCCATGACCCGGTCCCAGTCGTCCGGATCGACGTCGACTACCGAACCCGACCCGCCGATGCCAACGTTGTTGTGAAGTATGTCCAGCCTCCCGTATCTCTGTACCGCGGCCTCGACCATCGCCTGGCAGCTCTCCGCCGCCGTCACGTCCCCGATGAATACCGACGCGCTCCCGCCGTGAGACTCGATTGCGTCGAGAGTCCTCCCCACGTGCTCCTCGCTGCTATCTACCAACAGCACGTCGGCTCCCTCATGCGCAAACAG
>JAAXHZ010000279.1 GCA_012270625.1 Dehalococcoidia bacterium
ATCGCGCTCTGGGACATCAAGGGCAATGCGTTCGGCGTACCGATTTCAAATCTCCTGGGTGGTGCGCGTCGTGACAGCATCCCTGTCTATGCAAGCTCGATGCGTCGAGACCTGACTCCAGTCGAGGAGGGCAGGCGAGCCGCCTCTCTGGTCGAGCAGGGATATGCTGGTTACAAGCTGCACAGCGCGGTCCCTGGCGCGATCGACCATCCCGCCGACCAGACCGTTGACACGGTAACCGAGGTCAGAGCCGCTGTCGGAGACGACATAGACATTCTCGTGGACGTCAACGGCGCGTTCTCAGTACACCACTCGATCGAAATCGGCAGCGCGCTCGAACAGCTTGGCGTGTTCCACTTCGAGGAGCCGCGCCCAGCTCAGGACCTCGAAGGTCTGTCCCAGATCGCTGACGCTCTGACTATTCCCATAGCTTCCGGAGAGATGATCTACACCCACCACGAGTATCGCGACCTGATCCTCAAGGGCAGGGTGGACATCATCCAGCCGGACATAGTCAAGGTGCCCGGATTCACTGAGTTCATGCGCATCGACGCGCTGGCGTCGGCGTTCAACGTTCCTATCACTGTCCACAACACTCAGCCCATACTGAGCACAGTCGCGCACCTTCACTTCTGCGCCGCGAGCGCGATGGTCCCGTACTCACAGGAGTACAACATCGAGCCGATCTCAATCCGAGACGAGTGGCCCATTCTGAAAGAGCCTCTCGAAGTTATCGACGGCCACATAGCGGTCCCAACTGGCCCCGGTCTAGGTGTCGAGCTGGACGACGACATGGTCCGCAGGCTATCCCAGAGCTAGGATAGGTTCGAGCTTGTCTGTACACATCTACCTACCCCTGTCATGACAGGGGAGGCCAGAACGAAAAGACTCCGGCTTCTTTAGCGTTTACGAGTCGCAGGCAGTCCACACTCGGTTATAATGGCGCCGACGCTATCATCGGAGAGGATTGCCAAATGCAGCCCCAGATCGAGTTGCTAAGCGACGAGGAGATCCGGTTTCAGGATGACCAGATTATCGTCACAAACAGAAGGCTGATCGGGAACCTCGATTCCCAAACAGTCGGCAAGTACAGTGGGATCAATCTCAGCGATGTCGGTCCGCCCAACAAGTTCAACGGCGGCCGGCATGGCAGGAAGGGCCTCGGCACGAGGCTCATGATCGGAGGATTGGTCCTCATCGGCGCCGAGGTCTATATTCAGACGCAGTTCGGCCTGAACGCGCAGATCGAGGCGGCGCTGTTTCTGATAGGCTCCCTAGCCTCGGTGATCGGTCTGTATCTCGTCATGAACAGTCTGTTCAGGCCAGCGCCAAACACCACGATCATATTCCCTGTGCTGGAAGGGGACGACATTATCGTCTCATACCCAGAATGGGACAACCCAGATGCAGAAGAGCTGGTGCGGCGATTCGCCAGAGCGAAGAGGGGAATTGGCAGGTAGTCCAGGAATCAGTCGTCGCCTGCCGCCGCTCGGCTCGCGGGCATTGGTTCCGGTCGGGTAGCCGTTTTAGGGTCAGGTCGAACGATCGTCAGGACCAGGCCAATCACCATCAACGCGCCGGAAACCCTGAGCGCCGCGCTCAAGCCATCGACGAACGCCAGCCGGGCTCCGGCCCCAACGACCTCGGAGTCCACCGATAGAGTTGGCTCGAAGCCATGAGACAACATTGTCGTTGCTAGTATGGTTGTCGCCACAGCCATGCCAGAGACGTTTGCGGACGTGCGGGCCAGATTTACGAAGCCTGATACCACACCGTACTTGTCTCTGGGGAGCGAACCCATTATCGCGCTTGTATTCGGCGAGCTGAAAGTGCCCATACCTACGCCGGACAGCACCATGCCAATGACGACGTGCCATACGGGTGAGTTAACGTCTAAGGTGGACAGTGTGAACATAGCAGCCGCAGACGATACCATTCCCGCAGTGGCGGGCCACCGCGTTCCGAATCTGTCAGACAGCCTGCCGCTGAGAGGACCCAAAACAGCCATCCCCAATGCCCCTGGCACCAGGAAGAGAGCTGCATAGCGCGCTTCGTAACCCAGTACCTGGATCAGATAGAACGGCATCAGGAAGAAGATGGCGGAGCCACCCAAGAACGACGCGAACCTGGCTCCGATAGCCATCGAAAACACACGGTTCTTGAAGAGTGACATGTCGAGCATTGGGTCTCTGACTCTGAGTTCCCAGAAGATGAAACTTGCGAGCAGTACCAGGGACGCTGTGAGACCGACCAGAATCGGAGCCGACGTCCAACCGAGCTTCCAAGCGTTGGTCATAGCCAACAGGAACGCAACGAGGGCCCCTGAGGATAGGGCTGCTCCTGCCCAGTCGAACGAAGAGCCAGTTCGTCCCAACCTCTGCCCTTCAGTTCTACCCTTAAGCACCAAGCCAGCCGAGGTCATTGCTAGAATCGATACCGGGATGCCGGCGAAAAAGATGGATCTCCAACCGAATTCGGTGACGAGAACACCCCCGACCATAGGCCCCAGGATGGCCCCGCTTCCGATGATCGCCATGTACATGCCCATTGCCTTGCCGCGCTGGTTATCGGGAAAGACTTCCGTGATAAGCGCCATGCTGTTTGCCTGGACTCCGGCGGAAGCGAGACCCTGTACGATCTTGGCGACGATCAGCACACTGAGAGACTGTGAAAGTCCGCCGACAACTGCGAGTATGACGAAGAACGTGAATCCAAACAGATAAACTCGCTTGCGTCCAATCATGTCGGACAGTCGTCCCATTGGCATCAGCATTGCGCTGGTCGCAAGCGTGTAGCCAATGGAAATCCACTGTACGGTTGGGATGTCCGCCGCGAACTCGTCAGCGATTTTAGGCAGCGCGATGTTGATTCCCGACTGGTCCATCACGTTGATGAGCATCCCGATGGCGACAGCGCCGTATGCCCACCAGTGGTAGTTGGGACTCTGTACGATTGCTCTGAGCGGGACGATGTTGCGGGAAGCCAACTCAGTCTCCGCTCAGCTGCGTATCCGGGTCACCAACCACGGCGCCGGCCGAGGCGGTCATCTGGTGTGTGGCGCTTTTGAAGGCAGTCAAGATGATGGACACTCCAATGAATCCTCCCAGCAGCAGGAATGCGATTCGGAGCCCCTGCGTAAAGGCCGCTTCTACTCCGACGCCGCCGGCAGCGACGGCGTCGAGACTTGGCTCGAAGCCCTTCGACGCCATGGTGACAGTGACGATTGTGATCGCCAGTCCGATGCCTACGACGTTGGCGGTATTTCTGGTCATATTAAGGAAGGCCGTGGCAATTCCGTATTTAGACTGTTCGACAACGCTGAGCACGGAGGCCGTGTTTGGAGTGTAAAACACCCCCATTCCCAAACCCTGGAGAGCCATCGCCACTGCTACTACCGCCGCGTTGGTATCGACTGTAAGTGTACCCAAGAAGATCAGAGAAACACCAAGCATACCAAGTCCGGCGAACTCTACCCGTCTTGGCCCCAAACTGTCCGCGAGGCGTCCCGCGATCGGACCGGCGAGTGCGAATCCCAACGCCGCGGGCGCTATAAACAGACCAGCCGCGCGAGGCGATAGATCCAACACATCCTGAAGATAGAACGGCATCATGCTGAACACTGCCGTTCCGGCCAGAAACCCGAAGAAGCTGGCAGAAGTGCCTAGAGCGAATACAGGCCGTCGGAACAGTTCGAGCTCCAACATTGGCTGGGAGGTTCGACGCTCCCAGTAAACGAAGGACACTAGCAGGCACAGGCTGGCCAGCATGGCTATTACCACGATGGGCGAAACCCAGCCCAACCGATAAGCGTTCGTCATGACGAGAAGAAAGATCGCGAGTCCGCTACCGGAGATCAGCGCTCCCGCCCAGTCGAATCGAGTCGCGAGCTGCCTGACACCTGTAACACTGGGTGAGTCCCGGATCAGCACTGCCACCGCGGCGACAAGAGACACCGCTCCAAGGGGAACACTCGCAACAAACACGGATCTCCAGCCAAAGCTGTCCACAACGAGTCCGGCCAAGATCGGCCCCATGATCGCGCCGAGTCCCACCATGGTCATGAACATGCCAATAACACGACCCCGCTGCTGGGCGGGGAAGGTCGTCGTCAAAATCGCCATTCCGTTGGCCTGTATCATCGCCGAACCCGCGCCCTGGACTATCCTGAAAGCAATCACGGCTATCAGACTCGGTGACAGCGCCGCGAAGCCCGCGCCGATAACGAAGACGCAGAATCCAGCGACGTAAACCACTTTTCTACCGACCATGTCCGACAATCTGCCTGCGGGCAGAAGAAGTGAACCGGTCGTGAGCATGTATCCGAGCGCGACCCATTGAACGAAGGGGATCGTGGCATTGAATTCGTTAGCCATCAGGGGAAGAGCGAGGCTGATCCCGGTCTGGTCGAGCACAGAGACAAACGTGCCCGCGGCAATGGTAAGGAGGATCAGCCGACGCTTGCGGGCGTCGGCCACATGAGAGAGCGTGGGGTTCAATATAGATTAAGTGTAACACGAGCGGCTACTTGGAACGGAACTCGCATGTCAGAAGACGGGGGTCCTTATGAGAGAGGCCCGACGTGAGTCGCTCACGGATATAGCCACCCGGCGACTCGTCAGATAGACTAGCGACCAGACTTGGGTTCGCTGTCCCGAAAGGTCTCGGGTTGCGGGGCAGGTCGAACGCCACAGGAGGCAGGCAATGGGAACGCGCATGAAGAATAGGTCCGTGATTGTCACAGGCGGCAGCAAGGGGCTCGGGCGCGGCATCGCCCAGGTGTTTGCCAGCGAGGGAGCGCAGGTCTTGATTGTCGCGAGAGGCGCGGAGGCTGGCGAAAGGGCAGTCCAGGATATTCGAGAATCGGGCGGTACGGCGTCATTCTTCCAGGCTGACGTGGGTAACAGTGACGACGTCAAGGCAATGGCCCAGGCGGCGGCTGATCGATACGGCGGTATCGACGTGTTGTGCTGCAACGCTGGCATCTTTCCGTCGGCCCCCTTGGAAGAGATGTCCGAAGCAGAGTGGGATCTGGTCAACTCAGTCAACCTCAAGGGAGCATTTCTCTGCGTGCAGGCGTGTCTTCCTGAGATCAAGAAGAGCGATCAGGGACGAGTTCTGCTGATGTCGTCGATCACCGGTCCGATCACCGGATACACCGGCTGGTCTCACTACGGCGCGACAAAAGCGGGTATGCTTGGATTCATGCGCACCGCGGCGGTCGAGCTGGCCAGAAACAACATTACTATCAACGCTGTCATGCCCGGCAACGTGATGACCGAAGGGTTGGACGATCTTGGCGAGGAATACCTGAGCAAAATGGGGCAGGCTATCCCGCTGGGCAAGCTCGGAGACCCGGAAGACGTAGCCTACGCGATGCTGTTCCTGGCTTCACACGAGGCCAAGTACATAACCGGTCAAACGCTGGTTGTCGATGGCGGACAGACGCTGCCGGAATCCATCGATGCTATGTAGTGCCGAGTGGAACATGCGCCACCGTACCGTCAGAGACGTCTCAGAAGCCATTTCACGGGGGAGGCCGCCGCGCTCTCCATCTACGACCAAGTAACGAATTTTCGGGAATCTTTTTACAACCCTGTCCCAACGGTTTACAATACGCGGCACTTAGACAAGTCCAAATCCTGTAGGAGTTGTGGCACTATGAGGAAAATGTCCGTCGTTCTGATTCTCTTGGGAATTGCGATCCTAGCTCTTGCAGCCTGCAGTGCAGATGAACCGGAACCTGCAGCGGCGCCGGAACCTACAGCGGCGCCAGCGGCGGCTCCGGCCCCGACTGTCGCTCCCGCTCCGGCTCCGACCACCGCTCCGGCTCCGGCCACTGGGCCTAAGTCCGGGGGCCAGCTGAGAGTAACCAGCCAGGCGAGCATTCCGTCGCTGGATGGTGTGTTCAGCGGAGCCTACGTAACAGCGGCGCTTGCAGTACACCTTACCCACCGGCTGTTCGAGTGGAACAACGACCTCGAAGCCAAGCCAATGCTGGTGGAAACTTTCGATCTCAGCTCGGATGGTCTCACCTGGACGTTCAAGGTACGAGAAGGTCTTACTTTCCACGACGGTTCGTCGCTCGACACCGATGACGTGATTCCATCGCTGAATCGCCAGATGAGCAACTTCCACTTCGCCCCGAAGCTTCTCAGGAGTGAGTTCGCTGAGGACCCAGCGTTTGAGAAGGTGGACAGCTACGGCTTCAAGCTCAACCTGCGAGAACCCTTCGGACAGGTCCCTACCACGTTCGCCGCTCCATGGGGCGGTGGCCCGATCATCCCGTCGGAGATGGCGGCCACCGTCGCGCAGGAGGCGACCCCAGAGTTCCTGGGGTCAGGACCGTATAAGTTCAAGCAGTGGGACCAGGGAGACAAGATAATCCTCGAACGCTTTGCCGACTACAAGGCGATAAGCACCCCGGGAAGCTATCTTGCTGATATACACAATGCCTATCTGGATGAGATTGTCTGGCTGGAGATACCGGACGAAGAGACCAAGATGGCAGGGCTGGAGTCCGGCCAGTGGGACATAGTTGACGGCGCGTCACTGGACTTCTACCAGCGCGCAAAGAACAACGACGACCTCTACGTGCCCATCTACAAGCCGGGACACAGGTCTGGGATAAACATCAACCACAACGTCCATCCCTTCGACAAAAAAGAGGCGAGACAGGCTCTGTACGCAGGCCTCGATATAGAAGCGATCATGTCGGCGATGGGTGACCCGGAGCTGTGGAACATGTGCGCCGCGCTGTATCACTGCAACACTCCGCTCGAGACGTTCGTAAGCGAAGAGGTGTACTACGAGGTCGATATCGAAAAGGCCAAGCGCCTGCTCGAAGAGGCGGGATACAACGGCGAGCCAATCCAGCTCTTCAACCCAACAGACTACGCGACCATCACACCAATCGGACTGGCATTGAAGCCCATGCTGGAAGAGATAGGATTCGTCGTGGACATGCCCGCTCAGGACTGGGCTACCATGATTGCCAACTCGAAGAAACGGGAGTATGCGCTGTTTACCACGTGGAACGCCCACTGGTCTGAAAGCGGAGACCCCATACGCATGGCCTTCCTATGGCCCGGCGACCCTGAAGATCCGGCGTATCGCATCGACAGACCCAACGACGAGAACTACAAGCGAATGATCATCGAGTACGCGAAGGCCACAACACATGAAGAGGCCATGGCCAAGGTGGAGGAGATCCAAGAGTACTGGTACGAGAACGTTCCTCTCATATACCTGGGAGAATGGTTCTCGATCTTCCCGGCCCGCAACTATGTCAAGAACTTCGATGTCAAGGCATTCCCGATCTATACAAACGTATGGCTCGACAAGTAGTGCGAATCCGCTGCCGGTAAACTGATCTGTTCACGCCGCTCAGCGCGCCATTTGTCCGCGCCGGGCGGCGTTTGCCTTTAACATCAAGGTAAATCATGCAGGGTTACATTCTAAGACGCATACTGGCGACTATCCCGGTAATGCTGATCGTGGCCGTGCTCGTCTTCGTCCTGCTTCAGGTCGCCCCCGGAGACCCCGCAGACTTACTCTCGAATGAGAACACACCTGAGGACCAGGTCGAGAAGATACGCGCGAGGATGGGTCTGGATAGACCGATTCCCGTCCAGCTGTTCTTCTGGCTACGCAACCTATTGCAGGGCGATTTGGGGAACTCAGTATTCAGCAACAAGCC
>JAAXHZ010000280.1 GCA_012270625.1 Dehalococcoidia bacterium
GAGCGGGCCGTGGCCATCGAGCAGAAGGTCCTGCAAGATGCCGGCGTCAACGGCAACGCCGACTTCGGCGACCGAGCCATGCGCGGCCGCCAATACACCTGGTCCGGCGGCGAAACCCTCGTCCAGCTCCGATCCCGCCGCGCCCAGATCCTCGAACGCCACGACGCCGCCCTAGCCCGCGCCAAGACCACCAGGACCAACCTCCCCCTGATCGAAGCCCTAGCCGACGCCTTCGACGAAGACGACGACACCGACCCATGCACGGTCTGCGCCCCATAGTGAGACGTGCCCTCCTCGCACCTGTCCGTTGAGGGAAGAAGCAAAGAGGTCACGCATGAGAATCGCCAATACAAGACAGGCGAGCAATGAATCTGAGATGCCTGACTTCGACAGATTGCTCGCCCGAGCCGACGAGGAAACACTAGGACAACTCGTCGGGAGGCCCACTGTCCAACTCCTCACGCTTCTCGACCACAGGCTCACGCGAGCAAGCGTGCTTCGCCGGGTTGTGACCGACCTGCATGAGCCGTACACACTGCTACGAGACTCTGACACCCGCCGCGCGTTGCTGATGCTGATGCGTCCGAATGAGGCTGTAGAATTCGTAAGCGCACTCCCGTTGCCAGCATCCCAAGAACGCTCACCAGATCCATTTCGTCAACTCAACTCCCTCAATTTTAGGTCCGGATCTACACTCGAACGACAGCTGCTCAAACTGCTCGGAGTTGCCCCCGAGCCAGAACCGCGACAAGACCGTGATGACAGCCAACACACCTTCCATGTCGAGCCGGAGTACCGGCTCTTCTTGCATCAGCGCGACGCTGTAGCGCGCTCGAACGCCGCTCTTGCACAGGAGCCGCGGCGCGTGCTCATTCATATGCCAACGGGATCGGGCAAGACACGCGTTGCCATGAACGTCGTCGCTAGCCATCTACGGCAGCACGAACCGACACTCGTAGTATGGCTGGCCTACAGCGAGGAACTCTGCGAACAAGCCGTGCGGGAGTTTCAACACGCGTGGTCATCACTCGGAAACCGCATAGTGCCCGTGCATCGCTTTTGGGGTCAGCACGATTCAGATATCAATAGCGCTAGAGATGGCCTAATCGTTGCAGGTCTATCGAAGATCTACAATGTCGGCAAACGCAGTCTGCGCGCGCTTGCCACGGTCGCCGACCACACGAGCCTGGTCGTGCTTGATGAGGCACATGTAGCCACTGCTGAGACCTACTCACTGGTGCTGGAGGTGCTCGCGAACAAGCGGCCGAGCACGCAGATGATGGGACTTACTGCAACCCCCGGACGTACTTGGAGAGATGTCGACACTGATGAGGAACTCGCTAAGCTCTTCGACCGTCGTAAGGTGACACTTCGCATTCAAGGATTCGAGAATCCTATCGACTATCTTGTGAGTGAAGGTTATCTGTCTCGTACGAACTTTCGCTCACTCTTCTATGACGGTGGCTACTCTCCGAATGTCGACGACCTCAGGCGCGTGGCGGATTCGCTTGATATTCCCTCCAGGATTCTGAGTCAACTCGCCCTAGACGAACAGCGCAACCTCGTGATCGTGCGCGAACTAGAGGAACTCATTGGCACA
>JAAXHZ010000281.1 GCA_012270625.1 Dehalococcoidia bacterium
GTCTCTCCGATGAGGCTGGATTCGCCGCTCGTTCATTAGCTAGTGAACGAGACGGGACTACGCTTGGACGCTCTCTAAGCGTCTGACCCACAAGTGTCGGCGGACTGTCCTGTACACGCCTTCACCTCCAATGCGCTAAATTCGTGCAAACAAAAAACCCGTCCCTCATAGGGACGGGGTATCGTGTGTCCGTGGTACCACCCTAGTTCGCCGTCCGATAAGCTGAACGGCCTCTGATCAGGCACGGAGGACGTATCCTCGATGCCCCGGGCGTTGGTAACGGCGCCCTCTCCGTCCAAGCCTACAACTCACCGCGGCGAGGTTCGGTTGGCAGCTCCCAGGTCCATTCGGTCCCCTCGCAAGCGCCGGGATCTCACCTTTCCCGACTCTCTGAGGCTCCGTCGGAGGACGTACTAGTCCTGATCTCAGCCTTTGGATATGTGGTGAGAGTATAGCGGATGAGCCGCTGATGATGTCAAGACGATCTAAGAGGCCTGTGAGTCGGCCTGGGACATGATCTCCTCGGCAAAGCGGGCCATTCTATCTTCTGTCTCGTTGGGGTCAGGTCTTCGGAAGTCGAAAACCAGGTGTGTAACCCCGATGTCCGCGTAGATACCGATGTCCTCAAGCACGTCTTCCGGGCTGCCTGAGAACCGCCTACGAGGTCCATCGTCACCCAGGGAAGTATCGTAGAGCGGCGCCTTCATCGACACGTCAATCTCGGCAGGATCACGTCCTGCGCGCTCAGCCCAGTCTCTCAGCAGAGCGACGTTGTCCGACAGCTCATCCGGCTCAAGTGGAGTGGCAGGGATGGCCCCGACAGGATGCCAGGCGTTTCCGAGTTTGGCCGCGCGTCGGATCGCGGGACGGCTCTGGCCACCTATCCAGATGGGAGGATGGGGCTTCTGAACAGGCTTGGGCAGGAAGGTAACTTCTGAGAACCGGGTGTACTTGCCCTCGAATTCGGGTTTGTCCCGCGTCCACAGCTCAACGAATGCCTGCAAGTACTCGTTGGTAACGGCTCCCCTCTCGGAGAAGGGCGGAGCGTCCAGAAGCTCGAACTCCTCCTCCATCCAGCCCACACCCGCGCCCACGATCAGACGGCCCTTGGAAAGCACATCCAACGTGGCAAGCATCTTGGCGGTCAGCAGAGGATTGCGATACGGGACGATCATCACGCTCGTGACCAGGCGAATGCGCTCGGTGACGCCCGCAAGAAAGGCCAAGGTGGTTATCTGCTCAGGCCACTCACCCTCGCCCATGTTGCCGCCAGACAGGATGCTTCCGGTGAGGCTATAGGGATAGACGGAGGCGACCTGGTTGGGCTGAACGATGTGGTCAGGCGCGACCATGCAGAAAAAGCCCAGACGATCGCCGAGTCGGGCGATGGACGCGAGTGCGTCTGGCTGAGCGCCCTCTCCGCTATTGGGAAGATAGAAGCCGAAGTGCATTTGTGTTTACCTGGTGAAGAAATCCCGTACTTTGGGCCAGATGCAAAGTCCGTTGAAGCCTTTGTGGGAACGTGTTCTGATCTTGTTGGACGGAGACTAATCTCCGGAAACCGGCCAGCCTACTCGTCTGATGCGAGCGTGCCCGCCTGTGCCCAGTTCTCCTTGGGAACGTCTTCGAAGATCACGAAGGTGGCCTCGGCGGGAGCCTTGCCGATGTTTACCACGGCATCAGTGATCGCCTTGGCCAGCTCCTGCTTCTGCTCATGGGTGCGTCCGGGCCACATTTCTACTCTAACGATTGGCATCTCTTTCTCCTTTGAAAACTCTTCGATCGGTAGTTTACAGCTACGGGTTTTGAGCGAATTATCACCTGAGGAGCGGGACCACACGGTCGAGTATCTCGACGCCGACATCGTACTTGGACATCAACGGCAGCCTGTCTATTCCGCCCTCGCGGTCGAGGATTATCACGCGGTTGTCATCGACGGCGAAGCCAGCGTCTTCAGCTGTGATGTCGTTGGCGACGATCATGTGGAGGTCTTTGGACAGCAGCTTGGACTGCGCGTTGGCGATCAGGTCTTCGCTCTCGGCGGCGAAGCCGACCTTGACCAGGTTCTCGGACGCCAAACCTGCAATGAGATCTGGGTTCTTGACAAGGTCTATCGTCCAGGTGTCCGCTCCGCTCTTCTTGATCTTCTGATCGGCAGTCTCGGCCACTCTCCAGTCGGCCACGGCGGCAGCCATGACTACCGCGTCAGCTTCGGCGCACTCGTCGTAGAGCGCGTCTCGCATGGACAGGGCTGAGCCTACGCGGACGATCCGTATGCCGGTCGGATCGGGCAGCGCGGTGGGAGAGGTTACGAGGACCGCGTCGGCGCCCCTGTCCCTGGCGGCTTCCGCGACCGCGTAGCCCATCTTGCCGGATGAGTGGTTGGTGATAACCCGAACGGGGTCTATCGCTTCCTGGGTGCCGCCCGCAGTGACGACTATTTTGTGGCCTACCAGATCGCCGTGTCTGCCGAGCGCGATCCTGATATGTCCGATCAGGTCGGCCGTCTCCAGCAGCCTTCCCTTGCCGATGAGTCCAGAGGCGAGACGTCCCTCTGCCGGGCCTGCGACGTGGACGCCGCGACTGCTCAGAAGCTCGACGTTCGACTTCGTGGCAGGGCTGTCGAACATGTTGGCATCCATCGCGGGCGCCACCAGGATTGGCGCGCGCGTCGCTAGAATAGTAGCAGTAATGGGATCGTCGGCTATGCCGTGGGCGATTCTCGCGAGGATGTTAGCGGTGGCCGGTACGACGGCAACGATGTCTGCACGCTCGGCGAGCGCGACATGGTTGATGCTCAACTCCGAGTCCGGCTCAAACATGCTGGTGATCACGGGCCGGTGAGTGATCGATCTGAACGTAAGCGGGGTCACAAAGCGCTGCGCGGCCTCTGTCATAATCACATCGACATTGGCACGCAGCTGCGTCAGCTTGCTGGCAAGGTCAACCGCCTTGTAGCAGGCTATTGAACCGCTGACAGCGAGAACGACGTTGACGCCGGCGAGATCTTGGGACATGGCTCAGCGCTCGTCCCTGTTCATGTCGAAGACGATTCTTAGACCGGTAAGGGTGAGATCGGGGTCCACGACGTCGAACACGCCGACTTCCGGGGCAACCACGTCGGCCAGACCGCCGGTCGCGATCACACGGGAGCGCTGACCGAGCTCATCTTTGAACCGACCCACCATTCCCTTCACGAGCTCAGAGTAGCCGAGCACAAGCCCAGACTGGAGCGCGTGGACGGTGTTCTTGCCGATGGCAGCGGGCGGAGGAGCCAGCTCGACCCTCCTGAGCATGGCGGTGGAGTGGAAGAGTGAATCGGCGGCTATCGCGATTCCGGGAGCAATCGCGCCGCCAAGGTAATCGCCCTCGTCGTTGACGGCGTCGAACACGGTCGCTGTGCCGACGTCCACGATGATCACCGGTCCGCCGAACATCTGGAAGGCCGCGGCGGCATCGACCACGCGATCTGCTCCAACGTCGCGGGGCGCGTCGTACCTGACACGGATGCCGGTACGTGTTCCTGAGCCGACTTCGAGGGGGTCCACGCCAAAGTACGTTCTCGCAAGATTCACGAAGCTCGGAGTCAAGGGCGGGACCACGCTGCACAGCGCGACCGCGTCGATGTCGCTCAATGACATGCCCTGAAGAGGGAGAAGCTGGTTAATAGTCACCGCGTACTCGTCTGGCATCTTGCGAGTGTCGGTAGCGAACCGAAACGTCGTTCTGAGATCGCCCCCATCGAACACGCCGATGGTGACGTTGGTATTGCCTATGTCGATCGCGAGCAGCACGGTCTATTTCAGCGCGGGCATGACCTCTTCGCAGAACAGTCTTAGAGAGGACTCGATCTTGTCAGGTGGGATCTCTTCGCCGGCGTTGAACTCGGCCACAACACCCGCGAGGCTCAGCTGGTCGCGCAGCCTGGATAGCTGCTCGATTACCATGTCCGGCGTGCCGACGGCGACTTTCTCCTTCTTGACCTCGTTCCAGGTGATCTCTGCAAGCTGGGAGCTGCGCTCGGCGCGCTCCTCGCGGGGGTCGGTGCCGGCGCGGGAGACTGAGGCGGCAAGCTGGGAGCCCAGCCTCCGAAACTGCTTCATGAAGCTGTTCTCGGGTGTGTTGACACCGTCTGACTCGGTCTCACCGACGTAAACGGGGATTCGGAGCGATACGTCTATCGGGCCCTCGTGACCGGCGTCGTCCCAAGCCTGCTTGTACTGGGCAACCTGCTCAGCAACCTGCGACGCTCCCAGGCCGCGCACTCCGACGAAGATAGGGTACCCAAGCCTCCCCAGAAGCGGGAAGGTATCGGTGGTGGTGGCCGCGATTCTAAAGGGAGGGTGGGGCTGCTGGTACGGCTTGGGCGTAAGGCAGACTTCGTCGTATGAGTAGAACTCGCCCTCGAAAGTGAAGCTGTCGGACGTCCAGGCGCCTCTGATGATCTCCAGGTATTCGTAGAACCTGGCGCGGCTCTCGCCGTAGGCCATCCCATAGCCCTCGTACGAGCCGGGGAATCCGCTGCGTCCCACTCCGTACTCGAACCGCCCCTGACTGACCTGGTCAAGCGTAGCGGCCTCTTCGGCCATTCTGATCGGATTGCCGAGTGGAATGACGTGTACCGCGGTGCCTATCTTGATCTTGCTTGTGCGCCCCGCGATAGCCGCGCCGAGTACCAGAGGCGCGGACAGGACGGACCGCTGCGGGTTGAAGTGGGACTCCGCCATCCAGACCGAGTCCAAGCCAAGCGACTCAGCGGTCTCAATGTGATCGAAGCCTTCGTTGAACGCGTCCGCCTGCGTCAGCCCTTGTCGCGTGTGAAACTCCATAAACGAGCCGAATTCCATTTGAACCTCCGAATGATTTCGGACGATGCCTATCGTCTGCTCAAAGCCTACGCCTTCGCCTGATTGCGGTCAAGATTGCCTACGGGCGGTCAGAGTATTTCGCCTGCTGGACATCCTCATGATCTCTGATCGTACACAAGTTCGATGCGGTCTCCATAGCGACGGAAGTCTGCGGAGTTGAATGTAAGCAGCCGGCGCTCCCCATATGCGACCATCGTCGCGACGATATTGGCGTCGTGAATCTGGCGCCCTCCGACGGAGACTTCGCGGCACAGTCCGATTAACGTCTCAGTTACAAGGGGACCGTCCTCTAGTATCTCGAAGTTGCTGGCCAGTCTGCTCACGTCATTGAGGGCGTCCTCACGGGTGATTGCGATGGGCCATGTTTGCGGCCTGGTAACCACCGATAAGTATTCACGAATGATCTGACGGCTTATCCGCAGTGGTTCAGTGCCTTGTAAGGCGCGACCTAAAGAGAATCTGTTGGCGCTTCGAGTGGGAGATTCCGTTTCGCGCAAGCGTCTGACCTCGGCTAGAATTGATATGGTGTGCCTTTGCGGGCCGCCGTGATTGCGAATTCTACGCTGAGTATCGCCGAAGGAGACTTGAAATTATGCAGGCCGTGGAACAAGGGCCGATAGTCGTCGCGAGTCAGGTCCACAAGACCTACAGCAGCGGCAAGGGAGTAAAGGTGCACGCCCTCCGAGGTATTGATCTTCGCGTAAACAAGGCAGAGGTGGTGGGCATTATGGGGCCGAGCGGGTGCGGGAAGACAACGCTGCTGAACTGTCTGTCCGGGATCGACAACATAGACGAGGGCAAGATCACAATCGGTGGCATTTCGCTCAGCGACATGGACGACAACAGCCGGACCGACTACCGCGCCCAGGAGATGGGGTTCGTGTTTCAGCTATACAATCTCCTGCCGGTGCTGAGCTCGGTCGAGAACGTCGAGCTGCCCATGCTGGTCAGCGGGGCCAAGTCCAGCCTCGCACGAGCGAAGGCGATGGAATCGCTGGATCTGGTAGGTCTGACAGACTGGGCAGGTCACAGACCATCCGAGCTGTCGGGTGGGCAGAGGCAGCGCGTGACCATTGCCCGGGCACTTGTAAACGAGCCTGAAATCGTCTGGGCGGACGAGCCGACCGGAGACCTGGACTCGGAGACCGCCCAGGAGATCATGGACCTGATTCTCGACCTGAATCGGCGAAACAGGCAGACGTTCATCATCGTCACGCACGCACCGGAGATCGGCGAGCAGTGCCACCGAATCGTGCGGATGCGTGATGGACAGATAGAGAGCGACGGGAACGGCGCTAGATAAATCCCCTTAGCTGAGCGACTTCGGCCACTCGTCCGACACCTACCAAGAACGCGGCGTCGCGGTAGCTGATGCCCTCAGCGAGTGCGGTCTCACGGACGATCCGGTACGCCTTCGTGATGATCGTATCCAGCTCTTCGTTAACCTCTTCGAGGGTCCACCTGTGCTGGTAGAGATTCTGAGTCCACTCGAAGTAGGAGACGATGACGCCGCCGGCGTTGACGAGTATGTCAGGAATGACTGTCACACCGCGGTCCTCGAGTATGGCGTCGGCCTCGGGTGTGACCGGGTGGTTGGCGGCTTCTACGACGAGATTGGCGCGGACGCGCGAAGCGTTGCCCTCATGGACGACGCGGTCGATAGCCGCGGGCACGAGTACTTCGCAGTCCAGCTCCAGGAGCTCACTGTTGTCTATGGAGTCCGCGCCTTCGAACCCGACTACGGTGCCAGCTTCGTCTGAATGGGCGACCAGCGCATCGATGTCGAGTCCGGCGTCGTTATGAACGCCGCCGTTGACATCGGAGACCGCGACCACCCTGCAACCCAACTCGCCCGCGATACGCGCGGTCCATGAGCCCACGTTGCCGAATCCTTGGATAGCTATCCGCGCCCCCTGCGGGTCCATTCCGAGGTCTGCCGCAGCGCTGCGCAAGACGAAAACCACTCCCCTGCCAGTAGCCTGTTCGCGGCCCACCGAGCCACCAAGCTCGACAGGCTTGCCAGTGACGATACCGGGAGTGTAGCCATGGAGCTGTCCGTAGGCGTCCATCATCCAGGCCATTGTCTGCGCGTTGGTACCGAGATCGGGCGCGGGGATGTCCCTGTTAACCGCTATCAGGTGCTCGATGTTGGTCGTGTACCTGCGTGTGAGCCGATTAAGCTCTCCTGTACTCAGTGAGAGAGGATCGCACTGTACACCGCCCTTAGCTCCGCCAAACGGTATATCCACGATCGCGGTCTTCCAGGTCATGAGTGACGCGAGTGCCCGTACCTCTTCCTGATCGGCCTCGGGATGGTATCGGACGCCTCCCTTGTAGGGACCACGCACTCCATTGTGCTGAACCCGGTACCCAGTGAAGACCTCTATCGAGCCATTATCCATTCTAACTGGAACAGACACCGTCAGCTCTCGCCAGGGTCTGCGAAGCATGTCTTGCACACCATCAGCGAGACCTAGCCTGTCAGCGGCGCGGTCAAAGAAGACGTTCACGCCATCGAATGTGGATTGAGGGATGTTGGTCGTCATGCGATGCAGCACCTGACGGTATCGGTTTAACTGCTGATTAGCCGCTCATATTTTAGCATCCTCAAGGCGCGGGAGATTGTCGCCGGACTGCGGCAGCTGTTGGAGATCGGCAGTGAAGGTCGCGCTCCACCAGGAGGCGGTGTTGCGCTCGACGATCTCGTTCATTCGTCTCCACCGGGACTCACGCTCCACCAGCGGCATCCGGAGCGCGGAGTAGAGGGATCGGGCCATGCCGTCTATATCGAACGGGTTGACGATCACGGCATCGGTGAGCTCGGCAGCCGCCCCCGCGAGGCTCGACAGCATAAGTACCCCAGGCTCGTCCACCTGGGACACAACAAACTCCTTGGCGATCAGGTTCATGCCGTCTCTCAGCGGCGTGACCATGTTGACGTCGGCGTCCCTGTAGAATGCCGCGAGACTCTCCTGGCTGAAGTAGCGGTACAGGTATCGCAGCGGGATCCAATCTCCCTCTGAGTAGCGCCCGTTTATCTCTCCCGTGAGACGCTCGACGGTCTCACGCTCGCGGACGTATTCGGGAACTCGGGCGCGCGACGGGTTGGATATCTGGACGAATGAGACCTCTCCGTGTAAGTGCCGGTGCTGTTCGAGCATTCGAGAGAACGCCTGGAGTCGGTGTGGGATGCCCTTGGTGTAGTCCAGCCGATCTACTCCTATGATGACTCGGGTGGAGGAGTCCAGACCCAACATTCCCCTCAGCGATTCATGGGACGCTCGCGCCGCATTCTGGAACGTGGGGGGATCTATGCCAATTGGATAGACACCCAACCTGACGGAGCGACCGCTGTAGGCGAAGTCGCGTCCGTTCCAGTCTCCGCCCAACTCAGACCTAAATGCATCCACCAAGTTGAGCATGTACCGGCGCGTGTGGACGCCGATCAGGTCGAATGACATCATCGCGGAGAGGAGGTCTCGCGACCACGGCAGGACGGAGAAGATATCTGCGCCTGGGAACGGCGTATGAAGAAAAAAGCC
>JAAXHZ010000282.1 GCA_012270625.1 Dehalococcoidia bacterium
GCAGTGACCCGCTCCCGCCGGCGCGGCGATCCAACCCAGACCGGAATTTGCGCCCGCGATCCCTTGTAGCCGTGAATGCCGTCCTCCTCCGAAGGGATACGCGCGTCGTAGCAGTGGAGGACGAACTGGCGGAAGTCGGCTGCGGGCATCAACGACAGCTTCTCCGCCTCATACACGCCCCAATGTTCGATGGTGAAGTCGGGCAGCGGGTCGGAGTCGAGTTCGCGAGTGATAGCGTCGTTCTTGAGCCGCTCGGCGGTGACAGCGACCGCGACGCGGGACTGGTCGATCATGATCCAGCGGCGTCCCAGTCGCTGCGCGACGACGCCGATCCCGCCGCCACCGCAGAAGGCGTCGAGAACGACATCGCCAGGGTTGGAGGACGCCTTGAGAACGCGCTCCACCACAGCCTCAGGCTTCTGAGTCGGGTAGCCGACGCGCTCCGATGATGTCTGAGACATAGTGTGCTCGATTATCTCGTCGTGATCCCATACGGAGTCTATGGGCTTACCGCCCTTCAAGTAGTATTTCCTGCCGTCATGTACGAAATACCTACCCACATCGTCCTCGAGCGAGTACTTTGCTTCCATCCACTTTGACACTCTAGCGCGAATCTTGTTATGGTGACTTGGCCAAGACCTAGCATAGTAGAAGATAACATCGTGCTTGCGTGGGTACCACCTCTTGACGTTGAAACCACCAAGCCCATAGTGCCAGAAGATCTCGTTCTTGAAGTTCCTATAACCAAAGATTTTGTCCATTTCTACCTTAATGTAATGACTAGCGTGCCAGTCACAATGGACATAGATCGAGCCTGTCGGCTTGAGCAATCGCTTCATCTCATACAGGCGCGCGTTGAGCCAGACCAGATAGCCGTCGAGGCCACCCTCCCAGATGTCCGAGAACGAGCGCTCCTCGTTCTGGTCGCCCCAGATCACGTTGTAAGTACGGTTGGAGAAGAAGGGCGGGTCGATGTAGATCAAATCGACACTCTGGGAGGGCAACTGCCGCATCACGTGCAGGTTGTCACCCCAGATCAGACGATTCGGCTCCAGCTCCGGCGCGCCAAACGTGACTCGATCCACGATCTGTGTGGGCAGGTTGATGATCGGGTAGAGGTCACGAAAGCCCGGATTCTTCGCATTCCAGCCCTTGGGCGGCGTCTCGACCGGGATGTTGCCGAAGCGGGCTGGCGCGCGGAACAGCGCGTCCTGCTCGGGCAGCGAGACTTCATCTAGAACATATGATCGAGGGGGGGGCGTGTTCTAGGTTAGACATAATGCTCGCTTCAGGCTGCGCTGCGATACTAGCAGGGACACCCTGGAGCG
>JAAXHZ010000283.1 GCA_012270625.1 Dehalococcoidia bacterium
ACGCCCCGGAGGTCTGTGGCTACGAGCACGTCCGCGCCAAGCTCCGCGTCGTCTTGGGTCACACCCATCTTCTCGAAAATCGACGCGACTGTCTCGTGCAGCGCGTCGTGTGGAACGCGGGTCTCGTCCTCGTGCGGTACCTTGAATCGCTCTAGCATTGGGTAGCTCCTTCTTGCGATCGATCATTCGGCTGAGCGAAATGGATTTTAACACTTATGGGGCCAGGGCGATTACTCTCTTTGGCTAAGACCCGTGCACACGGATACACGCTTCCGTGCCATAGCCATACTGCGGACCGGTATGCGAATAGTTCATCACATAAAATAATCTCATGTAATCATAAATTTGCAATTAACTCAGCCATTTCGCTAGATTAACCGTCGTTGTATTTGATAGGAAGTTGCTATTCCCATAACCTTCAGTTTGAGGAAGCGCTCATTGGCGGATGTGGACGGCGACCTATCGATAAGCAATCCGTGGGGTTCGGCTACCGACCTTGGGAAACAGGATGGAATGACTCTTGATTCGACTGGTGATTGTTGACCAAAGCGAGCTGCTGCGACTGGGACTACAAAAGGCGGTTGAGACGGAAGTGGACATAGAAGTAGTCGGGTCCTTCGAACCGACCTATGCAATGGCGGCCGAGGTGGCGCGCCTATCTCCAGACGTAGCGCTTGTGGGCATGGAGTGGTCAACCTGTAACGACCTGTCAATCTGCTGGGAGATCAGGAACGAGAGACCCTCGACGAAGGTCGTCATACTGTCGTCCTCTGAGAGCGAGGAGAAGATGGTGAGCTCGATGATTGCCGGTGCATCCGGGTATATCTCGAAGGATGCGACGAGAGTCGAGTTGGCCCACGCGATACGGGCGGTCGCGAGCAGCGGCGGGGCATACTTCAACCAGGAAGCGACCAACCGGATGTTGGAAAGGTTACGGGAGTTGATGGAAATCGGGGTAGACCGCGCCCCGCCGCTGCTGACCGAGCGCGAGAAGGCGATCCTGGCAATGGTGGCGCAGGGATCGTCCAACGATCAGATCGGACAGCGGCTGAACGTCGCCACGCCCACTGTACGCAACAACATGACAGCGATCCGGTCTAAGCTCGGGCTGAACTCCCGCGCCAAGCTCAAGGACTATGCCTTGAGACACGGACTTGTGAGCGAGGCCGATGAGGAGACGGCCATGCCAGGTGGGTCGAACTGACTACATCATTTGTATAGCAAGGCCGACCAACCACCACAGTGAACTCCGGGGGCGACCTATCGGTCGCCCCCTTTCTATTGGTGACTGTATGACCAGGACCGTGGAGATTTCGGGGCTGACGTGCCCGCGGGGATTTCGGACAATCAACGCTCGACATACGTTGCAACCGAGCGTCTGACCGGGACTTATGTCCCGGACATTGACCCCTCAAAGTCGGGACATCTAGGTCCGAAAATCGGGACACTGGCCCCTGTTTCCGGGACATCACCTTGCCCTAAGCTCTCCGCTGACCGTGCGGGAAGGCTCTTGCAGAGCAGGTTTTCTGAAGCCTCCCCACGACGGATCAGAAGTACGAGTTCTGTGGAGGGTCGAGAGTTGTTGAAGCAGCTTACACAATACAGCGCAATCGGAGTCGCCTTTGTGGCGGTCGTCATGTTAATGATGGTCTTGCCCGGAGAGGCGTCTGCCCAGGAGGCAACTCCAACTCCCACGCCGACTGTCCAGCCACCCACCGGTAAGCTGGTCGTGGCCCCCAATTCGTTAGAAGCGGGAGAGATTACCAGAGCAGTGGGCTTTCACGTCGAGCCGACTGATCTGGAGGTAAGACTCGAATACAGCAATCACTTCGCGCTGGTGAGCGATTCGTGTGCCGCAGGTTCGTCCGGCGCCACAGCAGACGCCGTCGCGCCCACATGGATTGAATTGAGGGCTTGCTCGGCTGGAAGCGGCTACGTGCGTCTGGTCGCATCCGATACCGGCCTCGCCATCGAAGAGGTGAGTGTGATCGTCACCGAGCGGATGACGTGGGCAACTATACAGGCGGGCGCGCATCCCGAAATAGAACTTTCAGGTGTTGCTTCGACACTCACTGAGGGTGGTTCCGACGATTTCTCTGTCGATGTCACGGGACTCGACAGCAGTGAAATCTACGAGCTATACACGGTCCCGCTGACCTACAACCTGGCGTTTAACGGAGACTGCAACGACTACGAACAAAGGGAAGTCCTCAAGGGTTGGATCGAGTACTCGACATCGTACACCGTGCACGCCTGCCAGCCTCCAGGAGCGACTCTCTGGGCATACCTCAACCTGAACGGAAGTCCGATTGTCTCGACCAGTATTACAGATGAAGAGAACCGCATAGCAGTAGCTCCCACGGTGACGGTCACGGCATCTCAGGATTCGGTTACCGAGGGTCGGAGCATAGCCTTCACGGCAACCTCGGACTATGCGGGGTCGTCGGCTCTGACAGTGAACGTCGGGGTTACACAGAGTGGGTCGTTCATCAGCGGAACTACTCCAACCAGCGTAACGATCGGAGCGGGGCAGTCAACAGCCAGCTTCACAGTGGATACGGACAACGACAGCGTCGATGAGAGCAACGGCAGCGTCACCGCGCGTATCCTTTCTGGGACCGGGTACGACGTGGGAAGCCCGTCCTCGGTTACTGTTACGGTCCGGGACAACGACAATTCCTCTCCATCACCTCCATCACCGTCCGATCCGGAGGTGACGATCAGCGCGTCCGGCTCTTCCGTAACCGAGGGGCAGAGTGTAGAATTCACGGTGACGGCGGATGCCGCGCCGTCGTCGGCTCTGACAGTGAACGTCGGGGTTACACAGAGCGGGTCGTTCATCAGCGGGACTACTCCAACCAGCGTAACGATCAGTTCAGGGAAGTCAACAGCGAGCTTCACGGTGCGTACAGACGACGACAGCGTCGATGAGAGTAACGGCAGCGTCACCGCGCGTATCCTCTCTGGGACCGGGTATGACCGGGGAAGTCCTTCCACTGATACGGTGTCGGTCCAGGACAATGACGAGCCGACGGCCCCGACTCCAGGCAGTACCTGGAGTACGACCCTGACTTCGGGATTTGACAGCCAGTCCGATGAGTACGGCTACTACGCCGGTTATACCGGCTCGCTGAGCGACCGTACATTCGAGTACGACGGGGTGATCTACTCCGTCCTCTACACAATATGGCACCAGTCTGGCAATAAGCTCGAGTTCAAGGTGGACCGGTGTCTGAAACGTTCTGAATTCATCAGTTTGAGTATTGATTCGACGTCGTATTCCAGTCCCGGCGGCTGGAGGTATTCGGATGCCAAGTGTGACGCAGACAGCGCGCTTCACCAGGAGTTCGAGTTCGACAATGTAAGGTCGAACCCTCTGAGTTCGGGAAGCGACTACCGGATTACGGTAGCATTCGCCAAGGATGCCATCACTCTGCCAGTTACGGTCGAGACCGATGCCCAGGAGCCGTTCGTTGGGCAGGCGGTGACGATGACGGCATCGACGTCGGCGTCCTTCGGACCCGTGTCGTCCCACCAGTGGCAGGAGTGGTCGGGTGGACAGTGGACGAATCTGGCTTCGGCCACCACAGCCAGCCAGGTCGCCACATCCAGTACGAGCGGCGTGAGAGCCTTCAGAGTCGTGGTCACGAATGCGTCAAGTACGACCGAGCATTCCTCACCGATCACTATCCAGTGGAGGCCCATGACCGTAACCGTCACGGCGTCTCCCGACAACCCGGAGTCCGGTGACGCAAGCAAGAGAACCGTGACGCTGACCGCGACGGCGGACGCTCCGTCTGGCGTGACGTACCAGTGGCAGCAGGGAAATGGGAGCAGCTGGACGAACCTGGGGGCTGCCTCAGCGTCAGCGAGCAAGACCGTGTCGTTCACCACTCGTGGCACCAGAAAGTTCAGGGTCGTGGTGAGCCATGCCGTCGTCCCGACTGTGGAGTCTGAGACGATCTACGTGACCTGGGACAAGTGGGCGATCGTGTCGGACATGGCCAACGCGCTGTCATCCGCGGTGGCGACATCGACCGACTACAAGACGGCTCAGACCTCACTGCTATCCTGCATGAACGGCGGTTCTGGAGGAGCGTCGATCGCCAGCGGAGCAGATTCCATTGTCCCAACCCCCAGCTTCACGTCTTTCGGCGCCATCCTGGACAGCTACACAGGTGCGACCAGGGTCAAGATGGACGCTGGCGGCGCGTGCAGTTCACAGGCGACAACCATGTTCAGCACGAACCAGACTGTCTCCCGTTCCGAGCTTGCCAGTCTGAAGGCTTCCAACTCGGAGTACGCGGCCCTGCTGGAGACACCCCAGGGCCAGGATTTTGAAGCGAATCTGGCTGATCCCGACACTCTGAAGCTGATTTCATATCTGGGCGCGAATGTCGATAAGCCAGGCAGGTTAGAGGCGCCTCTTTACGCATCATCGGGGCCAGGAGGAAGTACCACTCCTCCCGGCACTAACCTGCAACAGGGCACAGGTCTGGCCTGTCTGCCCAATGGTGTGGATGGCGCACGACTGACGCTCAGTAACAAGCTGAGGGTCCTGAACTGTCTTGTGTTCTCGACACCACATGACTTCTGGGTAAAGGGCAGCGGGACCAGAGACGCCGAGCAGCTGAAGAGTGCGATAGACAGTTCAACAGGCCGATTCGCTTGGCTTGATCGCGGAGACTGGAAGTGCTCCGGCCCTCCTGTCGTCGGTTCGCTGCAGGGACCGGTGCCGTCTTGCCTGAAGCACGACGTTGCCTATGGGGGCCTGCAGAAGATTGCGGGTATGAACACAGATGCTCCTAACGGCACCGAATTGGATGAGGCGTGGAATCCGAGAAACAAGGCTCTTGCCGACTATAAATTCAAGGCCGACATCGAAAGGTGGGGATGTCAGGACCAGGCGCCTGAAGCCGCCGCCGTATGTGTGGATCTCGTCAGCTGGCTGGCATTGCCGATGTATTTCTGGGCGGTGACCGAGGTAAACCACAAGGGCTGGCCAGTCACTACTCGTGATGTTGAGGACATCGACGCACACGCTGGATTCATCACCTGTGACGAACCTGTGGTGCCAGAGGTCCGCAACGTGAAGATCACCCACGAGGGTAGAACGTTCAAGGTATCTTGGGACTTCGTTCCAGGATGTGTATCCGCCACACTTGCGGACGTCTGGTTCGATGTCGAGTGGGGCTTCGTCAACTACCCCACGGAACCAGCGATCAGGAGAGGCGCCGAAAAGTGCTCGGTAAAAGTCAATCGACTCACCTGTTCCTACAGCTTGAACCATCCGCATCCTAATACTGTAGTCACAGATGTATCGATCTACGTTGTTCCACGAGATCGTGAGTATGGTGGCAGCCACTACGGTGGCAAGGGCATCACCGGCCGTCGATCTACTGTGAGCGGCCACTACCCCCTG
>JAAXHZ010000284.1 GCA_012270625.1 Dehalococcoidia bacterium
GAGTAGGGATACGTGTAGCAGTCGAAAGTGACGTCCATGCCGTCGGCGCGAGCGTCCTCGACCAGGCCGAGGTAGTCGTGGTGGCTGCCGACGCCCTGGGCACCCTGCCGGTAGTGCGTCAGGTGAACGGGTATGCCCGACTGCCTGCCGATCTCCAGGGCCTCCTCCCATGGCGCGAGCAGGCCCTGAGACAGCAGGCTGGCGCGGGTGTGCGTGTGGTAGAAGCCTCCCATGCTCGCGGCGACCTCTGACAGCGAGACCAGCTCGTCCGTGTCCGCGTACGCGCCTGGCGGGTAGTCGAGCCCGGTGGACAGGCCCCAGGCTCCCTCCTCCATCGCCTCGCGAACGACCGACTTCATGTTGGCGACCTCGTCCTGCGTCGCTGGCCTGTCGCTCCAACCGACGCCCCAGATACGCACGGGCGAGTTGCCCAGTATGTATGCCACGTTGATCGCGACGGAGCCGTCGAACTTGCCTATGAACTCGGCGACGGTCAGCCAGTCCGCAGGCATCGGCGGATAGCCGTTGAGTCCGGAGTCGAGCCATATGTAGCGGTGAAGCTCATCCTGTGTCTTGAATGGAGCGTGCGAGATGCCGTCGATGCCTACAAGCTCGGTTGTAACACCTTGGCGCACCTTGGGGTCGTGGTGCGGCTCGCCAAGCATTGTCAGTCCGGCGTGGGAGTGGAGGTCGATGAAGCCGGGACAGACGACACGTCCGGCGGCGTCGATAGTGCGGGCCGCTTCGAGGCCGGACACATCGCCGCGGTGAATGGAGATTTTTTCTTCCAGCACGCCTACCGCCGCGTGAAATCCGGGGCTTGCGGTCCCGTCGATTACGAGTCCGTTGGTTATGAGAAGGTCTAGCATGGGAGAATTTCTACCTTTGGCTCACGGACTACTGCCGTACCTGGATGCACCCAGGAAGTTCACATTCACTCTGACAGTAGCCAACCGATCGAGAGAGGGCTGCTGCAACGCTGGAGTGATGATACCACTGTTCGTTGTGCGGCTGGCTATGCCGAGGGTTCGTGTCGTGATGGGTTGGACCGCACGCCCCATTTAGACATGCTACTATACTGTACTATGCGAAAAGGGGGAGGCCGCTATGACCAGCAAGGAACAGGATCTGAAGACGATTAGGTCTGAGTTCGAGGGACGCGAAGCTGGAGTAGCGGACTTGATGGAACTCTATGAGAGAATTGAGGGTGTTTACGTTCGAGCATCCGCCGCTACGCTTCCAGTTGACGTTACCAAGACCTCAAACTCAACCAATCAGGTAGGGATACGCGATGCCCACTTGGGGCGAGATTCTAACTGAGCTCAATAACTCCACTGACGCTAACGGCAGGCCCGATTTCGACAGCGTTCGCAGGCGATACCTGCTAGACCTACATCATTTGACCGGCAGGGCAGTGATCCTATATGCCACTGCCTGGTTTGAGTCTCGCCCCATCCCACCCGGTGAGTTGCAGATCGGACTTCCAGATATTCAGGGCCTCATGGAAGCTGTATCCAACATACATGAGCGTAACCTTGATGTCATCTTGCACAGTCCGGGTGGCTCGGCAGAGGCAGCTGAGTCGCTGGTTGAATACCTCCGACAGCGGTTTGACCATATACGGTTCTTTGTTCCCACTGCGGCTATGTCCGCAGCAACCATGATGGCGCTCTCAGCCGATGAGCTGGTTATGGGACAGCATTCTCAACTGGGGCCAATCGACCCACAATTCATCATCACTACACCAGAAGGCCCGAGGTCTGCCCCTGCGAAAGCAATCCTCAACCAGTTCGAGCTCGCAAAGCGCGAGTGCAAAGTTCCTGAGAATCTCGCGGCTTGGATGCCGATTC
>JAAXHZ010000285.1 GCA_012270625.1 Dehalococcoidia bacterium
GCCATTGCAGCAGCCAATGATTTGGATCCAGCGTTCGTTCGCCTGAGCATGAATCGAGCAATACAGGACAGCGTCTATAGAAACCAGAACCTGGTCAGAGACTTTCGGGTATGCATGACCCAGCTCTGCCTGATGAATGGGGACATCGGGACTCAGGGGGACTATTCCGATCAGCCGCTGATCGACTGGCTGACAGGCGCCAACACGCGAATTGGCAACGTCCGACCGTTCGCTATTCGCACCACCATCAATCGAACCACAGCCCGATACTTCATCGAGTCGGCCTTGTACTGGGTGCGTCACGTGGGGTATTCAGGAACGGTGATTCTTCTGGACAATTCCCGCGTAACACTCACCCGAAGGCCCAAACCTCCCGACGGCAAACGGTACTACACCAAGGCTATGACCATGGAACACTACGAATTAATGCGAGAGTTCATCGACGATGTCGACAGGTTGTCAGGGACGTTGCTCGTAGTGGTAACCAACTACGAGTTCACCGACGAACAGTCCGCGAGGGGATGGAGCATTTACTCGGCGCTGCGTACTCGTGTGATGGATGACGTCAGAGACCTGAACCTAGTCAACCCAGCCGCATCCCTGGTTCGACTGTCTGAAGATGAATCAGAAGAGGGGGATGTGCCATGGTAGCTTGCGCTGAGGAAGATTACATCCTCACTTGCCGACGGGCGCTAGAAGCCCTCCGCAACGGTGTGCCGAACAGGGAGGCTGTTCGAATCATGGGCTGCAACCAGCCACGTGCGGAAGCCGGATTCGATGATATTTTGACCCGATCTATGGACGCCGACAATCCTCCGATTAACTCTTTGGGGATGTTGGTTTCCGGAGACTTCGGTTCCGGCAAGTCCCACCTGCTGGCCCACCTCGAGCACCAGGCTCTTTCGCAGAACTTCATTTGCAGCAAGGTGGTCATCAGCAAAGAGACCCCACTGTACGATCTGGGTAAGGTGTTCACATCGGCGATGGAAAACGGCCGGATGCCAGAACGCAGTGGGCGACTCATCGAGGAATTAGCACACGCTACGGATACGGGTTCGGAGCAGTACGCAGATTTCTTCCGTTGGGCAGACGACGCTGCCGCAAGCGGCCTTATTAGCCCGATGTTTCCCGCCAGCCTGATGGTCCACGAAAGGTCTGGAGACCTCGAACTCAACGGCGAGATCGAATCGTTCTGGGCGGGAGACCGGATACTGATTTCCAGAGTGAAGAGTGGACTGAGACAGATCGGGCAGCAACGGACCTACACCTTCCGCGCACCCAAAGCCGCCGACTTACCGCCGCAGCGTCTTCGCTTCGCCATCGAGCTCATCAAAGCCGCCGGTTATAGGGGCTGGGTAATCCTACTGGACGAGATCGAACTTGTCGGGTCCTACTCGATATTGCAGCGCGGCAGGTCTTACGCTGAGCTTGCGCGCTGGATGGGGCAAGCCGTCAGTGAGAGCTACCCTGGTCTGGTAGTCGTCGGCACAGTGACCGACGACTTCGCGTCCGTGGTCATCAGTCCTGACGGCGCGAAGAAGGACCGCGACTACATCGGGGCGCGGCTGAATGCCAACGACAGATACAGGAGTATCACTGACCGCGCTGAGACCGGCATGAGTATGCTAGAACGGGAATGTGTGCCTCTGAGTCCTCCCACCGACGATGACGTTAACTCCACTGTAGAGAAGCTGCGGCGGCTATACAGTGATGCATATAGATGGAACGCACCGCAGCTGAAAGGCAAGGCCGGCGGCGCGGGCTTCCGAGGACGAATGCGCCACAAAGTTCGCGCATCCATCAACGCATGGGACCTGCTGAGGCTGTTTCCAGGCTCTGACCCTGAGACCGTAAGCGACGAGTTCATTTTCACTTATGAAGAGAACACAGACTTGGAACGAGCTTCCAAAGACGACAGCGAGTAGCTGATCCAGACGCCCTTTCTCGGCACGAGGATATACTGAATGCCGAT
>JAAXHZ010000286.1 GCA_012270625.1 Dehalococcoidia bacterium
CAGTGTTGACATTTCCGACATGAGCGTCATCCACACACCATCTGCACGCAGGATTTCCCCTCTCCCTTGAGGGAGAGGGCTAGGGTGAGGGTGAAATCCGTGCGATTAGCTCGCTCCTCGGCAGCAAAGTGAAAATGTCAACACTACCTAGGCCGGAACTCGAATAAAGACCACCTGCCACTCCGGCGGATACCAGAACCCAGAGATGCGCTGAATAAGGAGAGACAGTCATGCAGAAAGCGCTGGAAGGCATACGTGTAATCGACCTGACACAGTTCGAGGCCGGAACGTCCTGCACCCAGATGCTCGCATGGCTGGGCGCCGACGTCATCAAGATAGAGCGGCCCGGCGTAGGTGACCCTGGTCGCGGCGCAGGACAGCAATCCAACGGCGACTCCAACTACTTCATCCACTACAACTCCAACAAGCGCAGCGTCACACTCAATCTCAAGACTGAAAAGGGCCGCGAGATGTTCTTTGACCTGGTCAGGAGCGGCGACATCGTCGCCGAGAACCTCGCGCCCAGCACCCTCGAACGTCTCGACCTCGGCTACGACGTGCTCGCAGAGATCAACCCGCGCATCATTCTGGCCCGCGTGAAGGGATTCGGCACCTACGGCCCGTATAGCACGTACAAGAGCTTCGACCCCGTGGCGCAGGCAGCGGGCGGAGGCTTCTGCGCCACCGGTGAGCCAGACGGCCCGCCGATGCGCCCCGGCACCACGTCCGGCGACTCCGCGACAGGAATGCACGCCGCCATCGGAATCCTCGCCGCGCTGTGGCAGCGACAGACCACCGGCAGAGGCCAGGTCGTCGAAGTCTCCATGCAGGACGCCATCGTCAACCTGAGCCGCACCTGGATGGCCCGCTCCGAGCAGGGGCAGGTCTCTCCTGAGCGCACCGGCAACAGTCTGAGGGCAAGCCCCGGCGTCGGCACCTTCCAATGCGCCCCCGGCGGCCCGGACGACTATGTTTACATGATAGCCTCGCCCGCGAGAAAGCCCATGTGGAGCGCGCTTGTTACCGCCATAGGCCGCGATGACCTGATCGACGACCCACGCCTCAAAGATCCCATCGAGACCGCAAAGGCCACCGACGAGATCAACCTGGCAATCGACTCTTGGACTCGACAGCACACCAAGTTCGAGGTCATGAAGATTCTCGGTGAGGCGGGCGTGCCCGCCAGCGCCTGCTTCAACGCCGTGGACCTGTACGCCGACGAGCATCTCAGACAGCGTGAGATGATAATAACCGTGGACCATCCCGAGCACGGTCCGTTCACCCTGCCCGGCTGCCCGGTCAAGATGTCGGACTCCCCGGTGGACTTCACCGCCGCTCCGCTCCTCGGTCAGCACAACGACGAACTGTTCTCCGAAGCGTTCGGTCTCGATGCCGACGCGCTCGAAAGCCTGCAACGGCAGAACGTGATATAGACACATATCAATGCGAATCCTGGTACTGACCCCGATCGAAAACGAGTTCGACTCCCTCACACAGGCACTCGAGAAACTCGGCTTGGACTCTCGCGAGAGATCAGCAGGCATACTGTCCTGCCGGAGCTACCTGGGCGGCAACCTCGTAGTCGCGCCCGGCGGCCTCGGCAAGGCACAGTTCGGCATCCAGACCCAGCACGCAATCGACAGTCTGCCCGATGTTGACCTCATCGTCTGTGCCGGAACTGCCGGAGGTCTGCGCGACGGCCTCGGAATAGGAGACGTGGTCGTCGCGACTGAAACGGTCGAGCACGACTTCAAGTGGGGAATGAAGAGCAAGCCCCTGCCGCGATTTCCCGGCGCGCAGGCAGCAATAGCAGCGCTTGAGACCAACCTGCCAACAACAGAAAGACACTTCTCCCTCCACTTCGGCATAGTAGCCAGCGGTGATGAAGGCATCGCCGACTCCAAGCGCGCCCATGAGCTTCAGAGAGACACCGACGCCATTGCGGTGGCATGGGAGGGCGCAGGCGGAGCGCGCGCCGCGTCGTTCTCGAACCTGCCATTCCTAGAAATTCGCGGCATATCTGACGGTGCGGGCGATGAAGCCCCGTCTGAGTTCGAGTCGAACCTCCCACACGCCATGCGCAACGTCGCCGTGATAGTCTTGAGCCTGGCCCATCTTGGACGGTGAGTCTCCCCTTCCACTGAGCCCAGACAACAGGAGATGAACCTTGAAATACGCCATCTTCACACACGTACCCTGGCCTGAAAAGACCGACTCGGCAAAGCTCCTGACACATGCCGCCGACGAAGTGCGGCTGGCAGAGGACCTCGGCTTCAGCAGCGCGTGGATCGCCGAGCATCACTTCACCCGGTACGGCATCGGATCGTCCGCGCTGGTGATCGCAAGCTACATGGCCGGACAGACCAAGAAGATCAGGCTGGGCACCGGCGTGCTTATCCCAACGCTCCACAACGCGATCAGGCTCGCTGAGGACGCCGCGACGCTGGACGCCATGAGCGGTGGCCGACTCGACGTGGGCTTCGGGCGCGGTGTGTACGGCTACGAGTACGGCGGATTCGGAGTCGCTCCTGAGACCAGCCAGGAGCACTTCCAGGAGAGCGTCAACGTAATCCAGGGACTGTGGACAGACCCCGAGTTCTCCCACAAGGGCGAGTTCTACAGTCTCAACAAGGTTAGCCTTGCGCCTCCTCCAGTGCAGACTCCACACCCTCCTATCTACATCGCCGCTACACGCACGCCGGAGACTCTCGACTACTGCATCTCGCGCGGACACAACCTCTGCATCGCCGTCGTGATGGACACCGCGCCCGCGCTGGATCTGCTGCAGCGGTTCGCGAGCAAGTCGGCAGCCGCAGGCAACGACAGACCCGCCTCCGAGGTGCCGTTCTTCAGATACATGTACGTTGCCGAGACAATGGAGCAGGCCCGGCGCGACACAGCCGCGCACCTCGAGTGGGTGCTGGATATGCTGTTCTGGCGAAGCTACTTCAAAGACGGCGGAAGCGAGATCTACCATAGCATCGACGAGTGGAGACGCACCCGGACTGAGTTCCCCGCGACCGTCGATTACGTGTTCGAGAACCGCGCCATAGTCGGCGACCCCGACTACTGCATCTCCCGCATCGAAGAGCTAAAGGGTCACGGAGTACGTTACCTGGGAGCCAACTTCGCAATGGGCGGCCTCGACCACGACAAAGTCCTCAAGTCAATGGAGCTGTTCGCGAAAGAGGTAATGCCAGCAATAGGCGCCCCCGAAGTGGCGACAGCCGCCTGTTGAGTCTTCGCTGAAGTCTGGGTTCCAGCCCCGTATCGGAGTACGGAGTGACATTCCTTCGCCGGAACGACGGAGATGTTAGAAGCTATTCCAAAGCTTCGACTACCTCGACCAACTCCTGGACATCGAGATAGCGCCCGACCTGTCTGCATGGAGTTGGAAAGACGAGGACGAGGAGGCGGTCGCAAGAACTTGGAATAGTTCTAGTTTAGCCGTAGCTGTTTCCACACTGCGGGTTGATTCTCTACTAGCTGCTCTTCTACGCCTAACTCGCAAGCGAGCGACAGCAAGTCAAGCCGTTGCAGCATTTCGATTGTCACAGGCCGCTTGGCGTCCCAAAAGATGAAGGCAGAGAAGAATTCCCTGGCAATTTCGGAATTCAGCATCTCTGATATACAGACCGCTTCTTCCTCAGTCCGGCAGGGGATAAAATAGCATGTATCATCCAGCACGACGGGTTTATCAGATATGGGCTTCAATACCTTGAAGCGCAGCTTTTTGTAGAAACCTGAGATAGCGACTTTCCACATTGCAAACGAATAGTCCCCTACGCCGAAGATCGAAAATCTGGGACGGTTGCGATAGATAGAACTGGCGCGGCGCTCCATCATATCCGAGTGTCTTTCCAAGTATTTCCAGGTTTTCGGAGCTCGTCGTTTGATTTCTACTGTATCTTCTCCTACGAACCGTTGTGGAACGATCATATACCTGGGTTGATACCGTTCAGACGAACTAGAAACGTCTGAGCTCTTCAGCATGGGATACAAGTAATCGTTCTCGATGTCGACGACTTCTCCTAGTCCATTCCGGTACTGACCATCATACTCATGAAGTTCCATGACTTTGACGCAATCGTGCTTGATTCCAGACCTCCATCTGTACAGTCCATCCCCCTCAAGATGCTTCCATAACTTATAAGCTGAGGTGTCGGCCAGAAGCCTGCCATCGTAGTAGCCTATATGCCCTGATATTGAGTCTTCGGAAAGGTCGTGGTGAATTCGACACTCGACACTTCGCTCGGCTTCAGATGGTCTAACCACCAGAAGACAGGCGTCCACGGCTGCCCCAAAGTGTGACTGTGCGTCGATCAGGTAGATGTCGGTGCGAGAGAATCTGTATTCGTTCCTCCAGGCATGCCGCAAGACCTTCCTGGCAACTGCTGTTTTGCACAGCATGGCAAGAGTAGCCTGCCGAGAGGACATCCAAGTCAACATCTTGATGAGCATCCACTCAGAAATATCGAAATTGCTCTTACCCGTAATTGCATCGATCCCACGATGACTCTGGAAATTGCTCTTTGGGGGTGAGTTTGAGCTACCGAGTGAGCCAAGCCTAGAGTTGGTAACCCAAGGAGGATTTCCTATGATGAGCAGCGGTTCGGGCAAAGAGTTGAGCAATCCATCCCAATCTACATCGAAGAAGTCATCTTGACGAATGTCCGCCACGTAGCCATGACGACTTTCCGTTACGGCTTGCTTCGCTCGATCGACGTACCCCTGGTTAATGTCTATTCCAACAGCTTTCTTGATTGTTGGAAAAGTCTGAAGTGACGCGGCAATGAAGCTTCCTAAACCACAGGTCGGCTCAAGGATAGAAGCGGGGGCTATTGCCTGTCCTGAGAGCAATGAACACACCTCCAGTGCAAGACTAGGTGGTGTCTGGAAGTCCCCGAACTCCCGCTTCTGCTTGTTCTTTCGGTATTGGTTGCTGCTCGCCGTCATGGCTTTCGGATCATACTACTCGGTGAATACCGTCAATAGTGCCAGCCACTTCAACCACCCGTCTATACTGAAGTCTCCACTGTAAAGCATTCGAGATTGTAAGGTAGCCGATCATCGGAAGGTTGGCCAAAATCTCCTCTGACAGTCGCAAAGCTTGGATATCGTCCACCGGAAGAGAACGTTCTTGCATGAATGCCATAAGGTCATCTTCGTTACCGTTGTTTTCCACGATGCGACGTATACCCATGGTGGTTTGGTAGTCGGCCGTCCTGCTTTCCTCAATGAAGACAGTGTGCACGATTTTGAGCCGTCCCATTTCCGTCAAATTGTCATCTGTTTTTTCGTACACGAATACCAACAGGGAGTAGCCCAGTCCATAAATCTTCTGACGCGCTGACCTGAATGGACAAGAGGATTGAGGTTGCGTGATGCGCGTAACTTTCATGTCCACATTCAAGCTCGGGAAATCGATCCCGCTTGCAGAGCTTCCCGTTTCATAGTCGTATCTCTCATCGAGATAGTCTCTGAATTTATGCTCGAAGTAGGTGCCAATAGCCTTCCCATCTGTGACACCGAAAAGCGTCGGCTCCGAGTGTGAAGATTCGACTTTGGAGAATCGACTCGCTTCGTGAGAAAGCAATTGAACGGTCAGAGGTTGTTTCATTTCGTTCAATCCATCATCATCGGAAAATGCGCCTGTACTCCCCACACCTGAACAAGCCTCACTCCGCTTCCCGCACACACTCCTCCAGCAATGCCAGCGCCCGCTCAGCGAACACCCACATGTTGCCCTCGCGGTCGGGGTCGCCAGTCTCGATCGTGATCGCTCGCTCCACGGGGCCGCTGACCGCAATGCAGGCGTGTCCATAGTTGTCGCCGTAGCGATTGCCCGTAGGGCCGCTCGCGCCGGTCTCGCCGAGTCCCCAAGTCGTGCCCAGACGTTTGCGGATCGCCGCCGCGTTCATGGCGGCGTACTCCTCGGTGCTCGCGCGCTTCCCCTCCATCGCCTCATCTGGAATACCAAGCAGCCCCTGCTGTGCGGTGCGCGTGTAGATTATCGCGCCTCCGACGTAGTACGCCGACGCCCCCGGCACCGCTACCAGAGTCGCGTTCAGCAACCCGCCGCACGACGACTCCGCCACTGCGAGCGATTCGCCCCGGTCCTTCAGCAACTGTCCAACCGCTGTGGCAAGCGTGCTCAACTCCGACATGGATTTGTTCTCACTTTCCAGCCCTTCGCGCGTCAGGTCATCTCAGGCATGACCTCATCGGCGAAGAGCTGCATGGACTCTTTGATCTCGTCGTTGGTCAGACGACCCCGGCGGTTGAATTCGAGAATACACTGCGCCATTCCGGGCATGTCGTCACGCAGCGCGCTTAGCTGTTCGACACACCCGTCTGGGTCGTCGTAAATCGAGTACCGGACGGCATCCTCGAAGTTCCACGTAGCCCAGCCCCCTACGCCGCTGCTGAAGCTGTGCCGCGACGTCCCGACAGACGACGCCGTCGCGTCCGGCGCCGAGCTCACTATGTCATCGTCGAGCCAGTTCCGGGACATCATCTCGTGCGCCTTCTTTCGCGTCTCGGCGACGAAGAACGATATGTTGACGTGGAACTCCTGTGGATGGCTTGCGCCGTCTGCGGGCTTCGCCTCCTCGAACTCCCGGAGCCTGTCTATCATGCGCGGCATCGGCTGGCTGAGCGTCGTTCCAATCACACCAAGACCCATGCTCGCGGCGTACGAGAACGTCTCGTCGCTGTTGGCGGCGAGAAGCAGCGGAGGGTACGGCTCCTGCAGGGGCTTAGGCTCTACCAGCAGCTCGTTCATGCTCCAGTACTCTCCCTCGAAGTTTGCCTTCTCCTGAGTCCAGGCGGCTCTCAGCAGCTGGATGCCCTCGGACACTCGGCCCCGGCTCTCCTCTGCGCTGATGTCTTTGGCCTGGCCGAACGCCTGCCCAGCAGGCGATCCCCAGCGCCCTCCAAGGCACAGGTCCAGCCTGCCGTTGGTGAGAATGTCACATGTCGCGGCCTGGGTCGCCATGTGGATGGGGTGATGCAGAGGGAACTGCGCAGCGAGCGTCCCGAACCTGATCTGGCTCGTGTGCTGAGCTGCGGCTGACGCTACCATGAGCGGGTTGGACAACGGCCGACCAGGAAAGAACACCGACTCGGCTATCCACGCCGTCTCGAATCCCAGCTTGTCCGCCAGCGCTATCTGCTCGATCGTCTCCCAGTGCCGGCGCGGCACCGACGACCCCAAGAATCCGGGCACCTGCCAGAACGCTCCGAATCGCAATTGCATAACTCCTGTGGCGCTATTCTGTCGCGACCCTGTTTTCTAGCTAGCGGCCGCTGGACGCGCGGCGTTGAAGCCGGTCTCATCCCCGCTGCCGAATATCCCGAACGGATTGAGCGACCTCGGAGCGTCGTAGATGTCCATCTGCTCAGCGCGCTTGAGCCATCCGACCACCAGGTAGGTCAGAGGCGTAGCGATAATCTCATACGCCGTCTTGACCAGCCAGGCGAACAGCATGCCGCGGAACACGTCCGTGGTCGGCCACAACCCCGATATTCCGAAGGCAATCCCATAGAAGATAACTGAGTCCACGCCTTGTCCGACCACCGTGGACGATATCGTCCGCACCCACAGAAAGCGTCCCTCCGTGGCGTTCTTGAGCACCACCATGACCGTGGCGTTGGAGAACTCCCCCACAATATACGCCGCGAAACTGCCCAGCAGCAGCCAGCCTGTTGTGCCGAGTATCACTTGGTACGCATTCTGGTTGTCCCAGAAAACGGCCCCGGGGATTGCGCCGCCAAGCCAGATCAGGATGACCATCAGCAAGTTGCATGCAAAGCCCAGCCATATGACCCCGCGAGCGACTCGGAATCCGTAAACTTCGGTAAGAACATCGCTGATGATATAACTCAGCGGGAAACAGATAACAGAAACAGAAACGATGACGCCAGTACTTCCCAAGACCTCGAACGGAAGGTCAAAAAGCGAAAGCGGTTTGGTCGCGATAACGTTGCTCACCAGCAGAACGGTCACTGCCAGCGCGGTGATGATAACCAGCCTGCCTGAAAAGTTCATTTGCCTCTCTATCCTATCAAGTCAAGGCTGTCTGATACCCATGCACTCATCGACCAAGACGCCGGTCACGACACTCATTCGGTCGTCCCACGCCGACATCTCCAGCAGACCCTCCATCGTGTAGTCTCCCCACAGGGTCTGTTCAGGTGAAGGGCGGCCTCCCATCACGAGCGTGGAGATGCTCGCGTTCATCAGCGCGCCGCAGCACATCGGGCACGGCTCGAACGTAGTATATAGCGCGCAGCCGGACATGTCGTCACTCCCCAGCGCCATTGCCGCCTCCCGCAGAGCGACGGTCTCAGCGTGAGCCGTCGGGTCTCCGGTGGTCGGCACAAGATTTCGACCACGCGCAATCTGCTCCCCATCCCGCACGATAATCGACCCGACTCCGACGTTGCCCTCGTCGGCCGCCCTCTGCGCCTCTTCCAGCGCAAGCCTCATAAATCTCTCGTGATCAGCGTCGCACACGGCAACCCCCTGAAATCGGACTGTGCAGCAAAGCTATCACAATTGTCCGACCATGTGGTAACGGCCTGGAAACAGGGCAGGGCCAGAGCTGCGAGAGTCACTCGGCTGTAGTTTCATCGCCTTGTTGAATCCGACTCTGCACGGAAAGTGCCTTTCACACAAGAACTTTATACATTTCAAACAGAAAGAGTAATCAGTTACAATAGAGAACGAAAACAGAGAGAAGATCGATGACCACCATAAACACCGTAGAAGACTTCATCCGAGTAATGCGTGAGAACGAGGATCTGCGTTCGGCGGTCAGGCGTGAGCTGCTGACCGAGGAGCTCCTCACACTGCCTCAGCGCTTCGCAGAGTACACAGTAGTTACTGAAAAGAGGTTCGACAGGCTTGAAACCAAAGTCGATAACCTGGAGGGCAGGTTCGACAGGCTTGAAACCAAAGTCGATAACCTGGAGGGCAAGTTCGATAACCTGGAAGGCAGGTTTGACAGGTTCGAAACTAAGTTCGACCA
>JAAXHZ010000287.1 GCA_012270625.1 Dehalococcoidia bacterium
CCGGAAGTTGGATGTCGACGGGCACGCCGAACTCCATGTTGACGAGGCGGCTCGTTTCCGGCGCGTCGTCATTGAAGAGCTGGCCGTCGATTCGGAGCTGGCGCATTGTCTGGTCGGCTTCGTCGAACCAGAAGCTCAGCGTAATTGGATGACCGGGGTCCACGGACGTGATGAGGTCCGACATATCCTCAGACTGGACGCTGCCGTCGATGCGTATCGTGTCGTATTCCCCCACGGGCTCAGGACCCACAATGACCGGGTCTTTCATGACGACAAGTATCTCGCTCAGTGTGATTCCTATTCCGCCGAAGTTGAACGGCACCTGCTCCAGCGGCAAGGGAAGCCATGGTGCGTCCCTGGAGAATTTCATGAAGGCCTGGTCCTGGACCGCTACAATTTCGATCTCTACGAAGCCCAGGCCCAGAGCTTCTACGTCGACCAGCATTCTGACGCTGTCGGGCGACCGTATGTCCCCCTCCACGGTCTTCAAGGTGGTGCCAAAGAACTTTTGCCCCGATTGCATTTCGTCGATCATATGGAAGTTGGCCGTCGACATGGCGGCGAGCTTTGCGCTGGCGTTCGCCAGCATCGCCTCCAGCGACGATTCCGGTTCCTGCGTGGGAGTGGGGGAGGATCCCGAGCCGCACGCGGCCGCGGCGAGCAACAGACCCGTCACCAGCAGGACGCTGACCATGAATTGGCGCGATTGCATCAATTCCTTCATCTCCTTCTTTCTTGGGTATCGAACTCTGCCTGAAACGCTACCACACCCAAAGCCGCCTGCGCCCACAATTAGGGTGTCAGCATTGGGGCGTTCTTCTCCGCACGCGAACCAGTCGGGACCCCTGGAGTTGCGGCGGTAGTGCGGAGATGCCATCGACCGCTGGCACGGCCTTGGATTCCTCAGTGTTCAGTATGACAGCGCGGACTGCACATGATACGTGCCTAGCAGGCGCGAGCCTTCAACAAATTTGCGGTGCGTCGAGGGGGATGAGGAAAGAAAGCGCCGTCCCAGCCGGAAGGGAGCCAGGGATGTTCGGGGCCCATCACCACATGGCAACCGGGAGAGGGGCTGAAGGCGCTGAGCGCGCGGCATGTGTCCTCTGGCTGTTCGGGGATGAGGTCTGGGGCGTGTGCCGGGGACGGAGTAGGCGAAGGAGCGCAGACACGCGTCAGAGACGGTCACTCGTCCGTCCGCCCAGCTTCTCGCTGCGTTGTTGACCTGCTCTGTGGCCGTTCTGATAATGGCTGCGTCACAGGAAGGAGGGGCTTTCATGGTTGACTGGCTTGGCATCGACCATCTCGTTGAGCTATCCGGAGCGGAAGCGATCGCGGGCTTC
>JAAXHZ010000288.1 GCA_012270625.1 Dehalococcoidia bacterium
CGGCCATCCGTCAGACGTCGTCAGCATAGTGGACGAATACTCCGCATGGCTGTCCAGGTCCGATATGCCCAAGCTGTTCATCAATGCCGAACCCGGCGCCATACTGACAGGAGATCAACGCGAGTTCTGTCGAACGTGGCCCAACCAGACTGAGGTCACAGTGAAGGGCGTACACTTTGTGCAGGAGGACTCGCCGGATGAGATCGGACATGCGATAGCGCAGTGGCTTGGCGGTCTGGCGTCGTAGGCTTGGGGAGTTTCTCACAACTTGAGCGACGGTAGGATTCGCACATTCATTGCAGTCGAGCTGTCCGACGCGGCCAAGGCCGAGGCAGGAAGACTGATTTCATCCGTTGCCAAGATGGGGATACTGGGAGTGCGCCCGGTGAGGCCGCATGGGATACACCTCACTCTCAGATTCCTTGGCGACGTGGACTGTGACGCGGTCTCACGCGCCGTCTCCGCAATTGCCGCCGCCGCCGCTCGGTCACACCCTTTCGACTTGTCTCTAGGTGAAGTGGGCGCGTTCCCCAATACGGCATCCGCTCGGGTGTTGTGGGTCGGAGTCGATGGCGATACCGACAGCTTGGGTGAGCTGCGAGAGAACGTCGAGGCCGAGTTGTCCGATTTGGGGTTCAGGCGAGATAGGCGCCGCTTCAATCCGCACATCACCCTTGCCAGGCTTCGCGACAGGGTCAGCAGAGCTGACAGGCGTCGAATTGTCGAAGTGGCATCCGATGTGGGTCATGCGCGGCCCCACTTCAGGATCGAAGCAGTCACCCTGTTTCAGAGTACCCTTCACCCGGAAGGGTCTATTCATACACCGCTGTGCCGCGCGCGACTCGGAGACTGAGTGTCCGGACTCTATCCGCGGTCGAACCCCATCAGTTCTGTTTGAGGGACCGCCTTGACACGCATACCCTTCGGTTATTCAGCTCTGCGTCTGATCCCTATCGTTGTCCAGACGAGCCTCGAGTCGCTCTAGCGCATCTTGGGTGGCGCGGATTTCCCGAATGAGCTCTTCTCTCGATACCGGAGTCTCTATGTCTCGCAGCCTCTCCAGCTTCGCTTCGTCCAAGTTGTTGATTATTATGGCGATGAACAGGTTTATCACGACGAACGTGCCCACTATCACAAAGCTGACGAAGTACAGCCACGCAAGCGGGTGCGTCTCCAGCGCCTTGTACATCACGTCGGTCCAGCCCTCCAGTGTTATCACGTTGAATAGGGTTAGAAGAGCAATGCCCAGGTTGCGCCAGTTATCAGGGTCGTTTTCATGGAAGAGGTGATAGCCCATGATGGCGTAAATGTACACGATGATGCTCATCAGCATCATGACGTGTCCTACGCTGGGAATCGAGCGCACGAGCGCAGAGACGATCAGACGCAGATCTCTGATGGTCGAAATGAGCCGCAGCACCCGCAGAAGACGAGCGAGTCGCGCGATCATCGCGAACTGCCCGGTAGCCGGAACCAGCGCGAATACGATCACCAGGAAGTCGAAGATATTCCAGCCGTCCTTGAAATACCCGATGACACGAGGTGACGCGGCGACCATCTTCAACAGAGCTTCAGCGATGAATATCGTCAGGGCGACGTGGTTGCCGAACCTGATCAACTCTCCGTATCGCTCACTTAGCGCCGAGGAGGTTCCTGCGCCAAGCAGCGCCCCGTTGAAGACGATGATCGCTATTATGGTGTACTCGAAGGCAGGCGCTTCGACCAGCCTCTGAGTCGATTCTAACAGGCGTTTCATAGTTGGGAATTGGCGAAAGGGCTGCACGATATAGTATCACCGCGTCTTTGCGCGCCTCAAGTTGTCCGAGGGTTGCCGGAATAGAAAATTTCATGCGTCCCAGATGCGTTATTACTGGGATGGCTCGGAGAGGCTCTCACTCCTCTTCGCTCACTTCCTGAAAATTGCACTTATGCAATTTTCTCGCCGGAGGCAACTCCTTGTTTCCCTCATCGGCCCGGTGTTATACTTTCGCGCGGTCTGAAACATGGCTATTCGAGGAGGGTTCTGTGGAGGGTAGAGACTTCCCCACCTGCATGAGTTGTACAGAAGGAAACCTATTGCCGTTGTCCGATTTTGGAAGCCAGGGCGCGGCTATTCACTACAAGGCATGGGTCTGCAGCAATCCTGACTGCGGATTCAACATCAAGATTCGCAACGGAGACGTCTATCTAAACGAGCCGATCGCCAACGGGGCAATGCACTCGCCCAGATTCAGGTAACACATCGCATCCGACCTTGTGCCGCAGAACAGCCCGCCCAGCGCGGGCTGTTCTGCATTTGCAGCGCTGACGATCAAGAACATACTGCGGCCTCGACCTCTTGGCGTGATGATATACTGAAGACGCGCGCCTTTCACTGGTATTGACGGTAACTATGGACACACAAGGCTCTGATAATCTGAGACCCCGCCGTAAGGTCGGCAAGCTAGTTGCAGGCTCTCTACTGATTTTCACCGGACTGGTCGTAGTGCTCTCGGCCGGCATCTACTACGGGTTGGGACGTTACAACTCGACGCAGCTTGACGATCTCAATGCAGCGATACAGGGCCCCGTAGCCATGCCCAGCGCGGATACAGAGCTGCCACAGATTCACGGGGCGCTGACGACAAGTGGCGCCTTCAAGCCCATCCGCTCCGTTGCCAAAGATATCAAGTCGTCTGTCGGGGAGCAGAAGGCCGAGACGCGCGTGACTGCTGATGCCTCCCCGATCCCTGTCAGACCCGCAGCTGCGCTGGCAGCTGAGGCGCCTTCCACCGCCACACCGCAGATCCCTGCTGTGGCTAATGCCGACGAGCAAGCGGCTCCCACCGAGCCGATAAACGGCGCCGACTTGGTCTTCGCCTACAACTCTATATATCCCGGCTACCAGATCCATCCCAAGTACTGGGACAGTCCGCTCAGCGCCGGCGCTGACCCCTATGCCTACGGAGCCATCAAGCGCCCCGATGGGTTCGTAACTGTCGAATCTTCACAGGGTATTCCCAGGGGAGTTGCATCGGATGCCAGTCACATCCGCATACCCAGCATCGGGGTGGACTCTGCGGTGTCGAATCTCGCGATCATTGACATTGGAGACAGCCGTGAATACGAGACACCCAAGCACATTGTCGGAAGGATCCCGGAGATGTCAAATCCCGGCGAGCTGGGCAACACATGGCTGTTTGGGCATCTCGAAAGCCCCATAAGGGGCGAGGGCAATGTCTTCCAGAAGCTGCCTGAGATTCCGGCGCTTCTGAACAGCGGCGACCCGGTGTACGTTAGCCTCCTCAATGAGAGCGGAGACGAGTTCCTGTACCAGGTCACTGCGACTGAAGTAGTCCATCAGGACGATCTGGAGCTGTACCAGACCGAAGACTCTACAATCACTCTGGTGTCGTGCGTTCCCAAGCTGGTCTATGATCGTCGGCTGCTGGTCACTGGCAAGCTGGTCGGTGTGAGAAAGGCCGCCTGACCTTCAGGCATGCGCCGCCGCGAGAGTATCCCTCATCACCGATATGAATCGCTCGGCTGGCTTTGAAATCTGTTTACCCTTGAGCGTTACGATCCCACCCTGTTCCACAGGCAGTATGTGGGCCAGGCCGACCACTCCGAGATTGTCGTGGTCTTCCGGGTCGATGGCAAGCCGGGGGCCGACCGAAATCCCCATTCCCAGCGCCACGTATCGTTTGATCATGTCCATGCTGTCCAGATCAACGACAATCTCATAGCTGATTCCGCGCCTGCGGAACTCAGTCTCGAGCAGGTCGCGAGTGTGGGTCCCTTCGCTCATCATGATGAGGGGATACTGGGCGATCTGATCTATCGACTCCACCGGCTCCTTCGCCAGCGGGTGGTCGGCAGGCGTTATCAGCACTCTCTCGTACACGAACAGGCCCTCGAACTGAAAAGCCTCGTCCCGGTCGTAGTGCTGGACGATCCCAATGTCGGCGTCGCCATCTGCGATCATCCGCATGATCTGTGTTCTGGGCGCTGACCTGATCGTCAGATGAATGTGGGGATGCAGTGTCGTGAAAACGCGCACCACGCTAAGCAGCGTGTGCGGGATGATGTCCGGCGTCGCAGCCAGTACCACCGGTCCGCGCTCTTCGGCCTCGGCAGCTGAGCGGACAAGCGCGTCGAGACCCTCCACCAGGGGAACGGCGAGCTCCTGTAACCGCTTTCCAGCCAGCGTGAGCTGAATAGGACGCTTTACGCGATCGAACAGCACCGTGTTCAACTCCGACTCCAGTTTCTTTATGTGAGTCGTTACGGTCGGCTGGCCCATTCCCAGGTGTTCTGCCGCCCTAGAGATGCTCCTGAAACGGGCTGCCGAGCAGAAGCTTCTCAGTTCTCTAATTTCCATTGCACGGCTACTCTATATCGAAATAATTGATGATAACTATTACATAATATCTCTTTACAGGATGTTATGTTCCAGCAATAATGAATATGTAGAACACAGTATTCTACAAATTGATTCGGATCAAGCGCTAAGGAGTGACGTGATGATAAACAGAGTCAAGATCATGCTCGGACGCAGGCAGCCGACCAATGCTTTGGACAGCTACTTCTTCAATGTCCACAAGCACACCGACAACAGTGGACCGACGTTCGACGAGGCCCGGAGGGACTTCAGAGAAATGGTCCGCAAGCACATCTACAACTGATCGGATCCCGATCATCGTTTGGGATGCGGGCGTCTCCCCTCCTCCTGTGACTAGGTGACACGTTACGTCGCCAAGCCAATCTGAGGCCCCGCGTTCCTTCGATCCCTACTCCTAGCGCCGAAGCGTACGCTTCGGCGCTAGCGTTTCTCTGGGCCCGAACTATCCTAGACCGCCGCGACTTCGAGGATCGTCACTCGGTCTCCGACCGAAATGGACCCGCTCTCGAGCACGGTCGCGAGCATCCCGCGCTGCTCCTCCAGCTCCACTCTCAGCCCATCTCGAATCTCGTCCATTCGGGCACAGGGAGCGCAGAATCCTGTGATCTCCACCACTGCGGAGTCTCCCAGGGTCACCCGCTGTCCCGCCTCGATCGAATGGAGGTCTATCCCGGATGTCGTGATGTTCTCGCGAACTTCGCCGCTCTCCAGCCCGAACTTGCTGAGTGTCTCTTCATCCATCAGCAGCACTTGCCGCGCTGTCCTCACACCTTCTGAGACCGCATGGCGGTCTCCTTCGATTCCGTAGCCGGCTTTCATGTCCGCCGAGTCCACGCTATTCATCGGGTCCCTATGTCCCGTGCAGAGGTATATGGAAACTATGGTTCCCTGCGCGCCGTCACTCATCTCATCCTCCCTGACTGCTGGGGTTCGTCCCATTGTACACCCTTGTCGATAGGTTTGACCTCAAGTCTCACCCGACAACTGTCAACTCGTTGCGTAAGGCTGTAAACTGACACGCATGGTTGGATAGGTACATGGAGAGGAGCGATGGCATGGTCAGTACTGTAAAGCTGGGTACAGGACAGTTCGGATATGAAGTGGCGATCGGATGGGAAAAGCTGCCTCCGGGCATAGGCTGGCGAGAGGTGGCCGGCATCATCACGGACCGGGACGATAACGTCTATGTATTCAGTCGGGGCGATCACCCGATGGTCGTATTCGACAAGGACGGCAACTTCATCAAGACATGGGGAGAGGGCCTGTTCACCCGCGCCCACGGCGTCAGCACAGGACCTGACAATACGCTCTACTGCACAGATGACGGCGACCACACGGTCAGGCAATGTACCCTTGACGGCGAGGTACTGATGACGATCGGGATCGCCAATCAGCCCGCCGAAGCGTTCTCGGGCGACCCATTCAATCGGTGCACACACGTCGCCACCGACCCCGCCAACGGTGACCTGTTCGTGTCAGATGGCTACGCCAACAGCCGAGTTCACAAGTACACTCCGGACGGTCAGCACATTATGTCGTGGGGCGGACCGGGGACCGACCCAGGGCAGTTCAACATAGTCCACAATATCGCTACCGATCGGGACGGCTACGTCTATGTCTGCGATAGGGAGAACCATCGCATACAGGTGTTCGACCGCGACGGCCATCTGGAAGACGTATGGTGCAACGTCCACCGGCCATGCGCGATCTATATCGACGACGACCAGCGTGTCTATGTCGGCGAGCTCGGCTGGGGCATGTCAGTCAACCGCGAGATGCCGAACATAGGCCCTCGCGTAGCGATCATGACGACATCGGGCAAGGTGCTGGAGCGACTCGGCAACGGATATGGCCTGGACATCGGACAGTTCATCGCCCCGCACGGCATCGCGGTGGACTCCAACAGGAGCATCTACGTCGGCGAGGTCGCCCACACCAACATAAGCCACACCACGACTCCACCGGACAACGTCCGCGCATTTCAGAAGCTGGTGCGCGCCGGGTGAATGGTGAATAGTGAATGGGAAACAGGAGACGCGAGACCCCTGTCCAACTCGGATCGAGGGTCTTCTTCGATTCACGGCTCACCATTCGCAATTCCACACTCCCAATTCCAAAATATGCTATGCTCACCGCACCATGCTGACAATGGTAGGTAAACATGTAC
>JAAXHZ010000289.1 GCA_012270625.1 Dehalococcoidia bacterium
GAGCTTCCCTCGCCATAGTTGTCGTCACCGACTACGACCCACCTGATCCCCTTGGCTTTGTAGTCCCGCGCGACCGCTGAAACCGCAACTCCTTCTTCGCCGGTCTCGATGTTCTTGGTCTTGCCAGCTTCCTCCGTGTAGGCGTTGATCGCTCCCATGAACATGTTGTCACTGAACTTGTCCAGATGACCCCGCAGGGAGAGCCAGGGGCCCGCCGGTGAGATGTGATCCGTCGTACACTTGCCTGATACTTTCAGCAACACCGGGACCTGCTCGAAGTCCTCACCGTCCCACGCATCCCAGGGCTGCATGATCTGAAGTCTCTGGGAGTCTGGCGACACCTCGACTGATATGTCGCTGCCATCTTCAGGAGGCGCGACGTAACTCGTCGCACCCCGGTCGAACGCCTGCTCCGGCACCTCTGGAGCCGCAGCAGGCGGTTCGAGCTTGAATTTCGATCCGTCCGGAGCCGCGAGTTCGTCAGTGAGCGGATTGAACGACAGGCTGCCGGCTACTGCATACGCCGTGACGATCTCTGGACTCGCTATGAAATTCATCGTGGTCGGCGCGCCGTCGTTGCGTCGAGGGAAGTTTCTGTTGTACGAGGTGACGATCGTGTTCGGAGCGGTGTTGGCCTCCCGCGATCTTCGCCACTGGCCAATGCAGGGGCCGCAGGCGTTGGCTAGCACCGTAGAGTCGATCTTGTGGAGCGAGTCCATCTGACCGTCCCTTTCGATGGTCGCTCGTACCTGCTCGGAACCCGGAGTCACCATGAACGGTACTGCCGACTTCATCCCGTGCGCGGCGGCCTGCTCAGCGACGTCCGCTGCTCGACTCATGTCTTCGTACGACGAGTTCGTGCATGAGCCGATGAGCGCCGCGGATATGTCGTCTATAAACTCGTTCGACGAGTCGGCGACCTCTGCGGCCAGCTCCGAGATTGGACGCGCGCGATCCGGGGAGTGAGGCCCGACTACATGCGGCTCCAAAGTCGAGAGATCTATCCTGACAACTTGGTCGAAGTAGCTGTCGGGATCGGCCTCGACCTCTGTGTCTGCCTTGAGCATATCCGTGAACCGATCGGCGACTTCCGCCAGTCCGGGCCTGTTGGTTGCCACCAGGTAGTCAGCCATACTCTTGTCGTATGGGAACATGGACGTCGTGGCGCCAAGCTCGGCACCCATGTTGGTAATCGTTGCCTTGCCAGTGCAGCTGATGCTGCTGGTTCCAGGGCCGATGTATTCGATGATGCTGTTTGTGCCGCCGGAGACGGTCAGAAGTCCCGCAAGTTTGAGAATTACGTCCTTCGGAGCCGTCCAGCCGTTCAGTGCGCCAGTAAGAACAACGCCGATTCGTCTGGGCATCAGCACGTCCCAGGGCAGGCCAGCCATAACCTCCACTGCGTCCGCTCCGCCAACGCCTACCGAGCAGGCTCCCAGACCGCCAGCGTTGGGAGTGTGTGAATCCGTGCCGATTATCAACTGTCCGGGAAATGCGTAGTTTTCTAGATTGACCTGATGGATTATCCCCGCGCCCGGCTCCCAGAATCCGACCCCGTAGCGCCCGGCCGCCGATCTTAAGAAGCCATAAACCTCGCCGTTTTCCGCCAGCGACTCTCGCAGATCTTGCACTCCTTCCTGGCGGGCCTGTACTAGATGGTCGCAGTGTACCGTGGTCGGAACCGCGACCTTGTCGCGAAGCGTCTGCATGAACTGCAGCATCGCTGTCTGACCCAGCACGTCTTGGAGTATGACCCTGTCCGGCCGTACACGAATGTAGGTCTCGCCCGGAACGATCTCCTGATTTTCTGGGTCGTCCAGGTGGGATAGAAGGACTTTCTCGGCCAGGCTCATCGGCCTGTTCAGCCGCTTGCGTACGATTGCCAATCGCTCAGACATTCGCTCATAGGTCTGCGTCGCGAATTCGGGCGTGGACTCTATTGTCACCATGCTCAGGTCCTCCTATACGAAGAACGACTGGCCCGCGCTCCGCTAGCGGGCGACAAGTCAGTCGGTTCAACTCGGCTCTTCCAAAGAATACCCCGCCTTATCCCTTCCAACAAGCCGTGGAACGGAGGGCAGGGTACTGCTGAGTCTCCTGGAGTAGTGGGAAGCCCTAGCGGGACATCCCGAAATACTCGTAGTTGATGTCGATGTAGTTGTCCCACTCAGGCGGCGTGTCATCCTCCGCGAAGATCGCGGTCACTGGGCAGACCGGCTCGCACGCCGCACAGTCTATGCACTCTTCGGGGTGGATGTAGAGCTGTCTGTCTTCTTCTTCGTCCAGACCGTAGATGCAGTCCACCGGGCAGACGTCCACACATGCCCCATCCTTAACGTCAACGCACGGCTCCGCGATGATGTAGGTCATTCCCTTAATTGCCTCCTGCCGAGGGTTCGTATGCTCGCACCTGGGCGACCCTTGTGAAAGCCGCTCCAATTATAGTCAGCATGAATTACCATTTCAACCGAGTTGCTGGGTGATACATCGGCGTGCCGACTATCGCGGGACGGCCTGGTCGCAGAACGAATCTATGACGTCGGCCAATTTCGGGTCAGACTCGACCATGCGCATTACCAGTGCCTTGAGCTCCCTGGCATCCAGCCTCGACAGTAGGTCTTCGATGGGCTGGCGCGGAGTGATCTGGTCTCTATCATGTATGAAGGTTAGCAGCACGGCCACGATGTGCTTGCAATAGCCTCCCCAGTCGTATGGACAAGTGCATGACGCGCTGAAGCTCTCCTCCTTGAATGTAATGCCAACGTGGTAAGGTAGGCACTCGCTGCCCTGCACCTCTGCAAACAGCTGGTTTCCCCGTTGAATTGCCGACTCGACCATTTCCCAATCGTAGTATTGCCTGCCGCGCTTAAAAGAGCTTTCAGTAACTTTCGTCAGGATGTCGCCTTCGGTAATGAGGAGGTCAGGTATCATGTTGCTCCTCCATGACTGATAAAGCCATTCATGGCTTAGCGAATTGCGCCACTCTCCTTCAGCCCTGCGATCTCCTCATCACTGTAGCCCATAGCTCTGAGTATCTCGTCAGTGTGCTCACCGAGAGCAGGCGACGCGCTCCGCGCCTCAAGAGGCGTCTCGCTCATCTGGATCATCGGCCCTACCATTGTGACCGGGCCGGCCAGAGAGTGATCGAGGTCCACTGCCAGCCCATTGGCTTTGATCTGTTCGTCTTGCAGCAGCTCTTGGATGTAGCGCACAGGTCCCGCGGGCACTCCCACCGAGTCGAAAACATCAAGCCACTCCTCGACCGTCTTCTCAAGAAAGAGCTCCTCAGCCCGCTGCACTAGTTCGTCGCTCAGGTCGAGCACCTGGGGAGACATGGGATCGTATCCGGGCTGGAATCTGGGATCATCGATCTCCAGCACATCGGCGACCCGCTTCCGCAGCCTGTCACTCAGACATGCGACTGCCAGCGTTCCGTCCTTGGCCTGGTAGGTGCGGTAGTAGATGTTTCCCCTTCGGAATGGATTCATCATCTGCTGGTGCTGCTCATCGATCTCCTCATACGATGCGCCGGACTCGCGCATCGCCTCGAGCACTGCCAGGAATGAGTCTCTGTTCTCTCGATCGATCGCCTCGACCTCCATGAACCCCCCGGTCTGAACGGCCAGCCCGGAGGCAAGCAGGCTAGTGTCCACTCGCTGTCCCTGTCCGGTGCGCTCTCTGTAGAACAGCGCCGCGCACACTCCCCAGGCGATGGCTATTCCCGTGGAGTAGTCCGCGACCGCCGTCGAGGTGATGAGCTGTGGAACTCCGTCTCTGATCTTGCCCTCAGCCGCCATCAGGCCGGTCATCGCCTGGATAATCAGGTCATACCCTGGCCGATACGAGTCCGGCCCACTCCTCCCGAACGCCGTGTTGTCACAGTAGATGAGCCGCGGATTGATGCTGGACAGAGTCTCGTAGTCTATGCCCAGGTTCGCGGGCACGTCGGGTCTAGCGTTGACGATGACCACATCTATCTCTGGCATCATGTCATAGACGATCCTGATCGCCCCCTTCCTGGTGAGGTCCAGCGGCAGGCTGCGCTTGCCCCGATTAAGGGACATGTATGTCTTCGATTCGCCCGGGATGAACTGGAGAGCCAGCCTCCAGGGTTCTCCCTCTATCGGCTCGACCTTGATAACGTCCGCGCCCATGTCGGCCAGCAGCATCCCGCCGAACGGCCCGGCGATGATCTGCGTGAATTCGAGGATTTTGATACCGTCGAGCGGGCCAGGCATGTGGTCTCCTCGCGCTTGTGGGATCGTGATTTATACTTCTTCGGGTGTAAGCGCAGGATGGTTTCAAGGGACGAGGTCTATACCCACAAGAGCGTCTCATGTTAGCGGTACACTTCGTCACGTCTCCCGATCCTTACCAAGTCAAGCTCTTTCCTTACGTTAGCTGGGGTATGTATCTGTTCCTCACCCGAGCGAATACGTTCGAGAACATCTATAGCAAGGTAGTAGTCTTCAACATCATCGAGACCACGTTCGACAATCTCCCGCAGATAGAAATCCTTAGCTCGCCGGGTCTGTGATGCCAGCATCTCAAGCCGTTGTTCGGCCTCGGGTGACAGTCGAATCAAAGTTGCCATCTCACTGTCCTCTGCTGTTGTTGTGATAGGTGTATTCTCGATCTCAAGTATTGTACGACAGAAAAGTCCCCGGCGCGTTGCCAGAGACTCTTTGATGGTCTAGCCGCAGTGTTGAGACTCGAACGTCCGACATTTGGGTCATGAGGACGACGGGCCGGCACTATGAAAACAACACCCGCTCGATCGTGTCTCTTTGAATCACCTCATTACGGCAAAAACGCCAACTGGACTAACTCCAGCTGGCGTTTGTGATTTCTGGTGGCGGGGGCAGGACTCGAACCTGCGACCTTTGGGTTATGAGCCCAACGAGCTGCCGCTGCTCCACCCCGCACCGATGTGGGCGTTTTGGTCTATTGACCGACTACAGTTGAACTCTAGCCCGAAAATAGGCTTCTGTCAACTCGATTCCCGAATCCCGAACCCTTAGTGATATATGTTGCAATCGCAGATGAGCCCAAATGTGGGTCAAGTCCTCGGTCGATTAGTACCGCTCAGCTGAGACGATTACTCGCCTTACACCTGCGGCCTATCTACCCGGTAGTCTCCCGGGGACCTTACTCACACCCGTAGGTGGTATTTGGGAAATCTAATCTTGGAGTTGGCTTCGCGCTTAGATGCCTTCAGCGCTTATC
>JAAXHZ010000290.1 GCA_012270625.1 Dehalococcoidia bacterium
AGATCGTACATGCGCTGTAGGTTCAGCCAGAACTCGGGCGACGTTCCCAGAGCATGCCCTATCCTCAGTGCAGTGTCTGCTGTTATCGACCTGCGACAGTGAACGATGTCGTTGATCCGCACCGGAGGCACACCAATGGCCTTCGCCAGTCTGTACTGACTGATGCCCAATTCCTCCAGCATCTCCGCAAGATGCTCTCCGGGATGTATCGGATCTGAAACGTTCATTGCTAACCTCTTCAGTGGTAGTCAGTGACTTCGATATACATAGCTGAATCGATTCACCGTGTGGTGATAGTAACGACAGTCGTTAATAACGTCAAGAATAACTGAATTGCTCGGAATTCGAGTTGACTGTGGTTTAGGCGCGTTACTAAAATAGTGCTGTTGTCCAAGAGGTTTGCGCATTGGCTGATTACGCTATCGTCCACACAGGCGGGAAACAGTACAGGGTGTCCACTGGGGATACCATCCGGGTGGAGTCTATACCCGGCGACATCGGGGACACGGTCGAGCTGACCGACGTCCGCATGGTGTCCAACGAGGGGCAGGTCACGCTCGGAACTCCGACGGTGGACGGCGCGCGCGTCGTGACCGAGATCTCGGACAGCGGCAAGGGAAAGAAGATCGTCGTGTTCAAGTACAAGGCGAAGGTGCGCTACCGGAGGAAGAAGGGCCACCGTCAGCTATACACCGATCTGACAGTGACGGACATCTTGACGGATGAAGACGCAGAGGCTGAAGAGGACTCGGACCAAGACTCCTGAAATCATAACTAAGGGGCGAGCATGGCACACAAGAAGGGCGGCGGCAGCACACGCAACGGTCGAGACAGCAATGCGAAGCGTCTCGGCGTGAAGCGATATGACAACGAAGTGGTGCGCGCGGGCACGATCATAGTCCGTCAGCGCGGCACCAGGATCCATCCCGGAAACAACGTGGGCCTGGGCAGGGACCACACCCTGTTCTCGCTGGTCGATGGCTCGGTGAAGTTCGAGTACGCGCGCCAGGGCCGCAAGGTCGCCAGTGTGTACCCGATGGGAGGCTAGTTGACGTGAAGACTGGAATTCACCCGGAGTACTACACCGAAGCTCGGGTTACCTGCAGCTGCGGACACAGCTATATCACCGGGGCAACCAAACGCGAGCTCCGAGTCGAGATCTGCTCGAGCTGCCACCCGTTCTTCACCGGTGAGCAGCGCATCGTCGACACCGAAGGACGCGTCGAGCGACTCAAGCGCAGGTTCAACCTGCAGTAACTCCCAAACAACCTGAAAAGGACGAAGGGGTGGGATCGCACAGGTCTCACCCCTTTTCTTATGTGAGCACATGACAACGCAGAACAGACCGACATACGGTGGGCAGGCGGTGCTGGAGGGGGTGATGATCCGGGGGCAGACGCACATGGCAGTGGCCGTGCGTCGTCCCAACGGCGCGATTGCGATTCAACGCCGTCCGCTCAGCACTCTGTACACGGGGACGCTCAGGCGGATGCCGCTGGTCAGGGGGGTGGTAACACTCGTCGAAACATTGAGCCTGGGGATGAGGGCGTTGAGCTACTCGTCGAGCGTCAGCTTGGAAGACCCCGATGCCGACCCGGAATCCGAGGTGGAATCCGAGGAGCTCAGCAAGGGCGCGCTTGCGAGTATGCTGCTGATCTCGTTCGGGTTCGCGATAGCGCTTTTCTTCCTGCTGCCCCTGTTCGCGAGCCGACCGCTGGAGGGCGCGTTCGGGAACGATGTCCTGTCGAACGTTGCTGAAGGGGCAATCAGGCTCGTCATTTTTGTCGCGTATATCTGGGTGATCGGGCGGATGGCTGAGATCAGGCGCGTGTTCATGTATCACGGCGCGGAGCACATGACTGTGCACGCGCAGGAGCGGGGCGATCCGCTGGTGACGGAGGCGATCAGGAAGTACTCACCGGCGCATCCGAGATGCGGGACGGCGTTCCTGCTGACGGTCATGGTTGTGGCGATACTGGTGTTCGTGTTCGTGCCGAGGGAGCCGCTGTGGTGGCTGGTGGCGTCGCGGATCGTGTTCATTCCGCTGATTGCGGCGGTCGCCTACGAGGTGATTCGTCTTAGTGGCAGGTACGAAGACAACCCGCTGGTTCGACTGATCAGCGCGCCGAACCTGCTGCTGCAGAAGCTGACGACACGCTGGCCGGACGACGACCAGATCGAAGTCGCAGTCGCGGCAATGGAGACCGCGCTGGAGGCTGACAGGGAGGCTGTCTCTCAGGGTTGACGCATCTGCCGTAGGGGCGGTTCGCAAACCGCCCCTGCCCTCTCATCAAGGGAGAAGGAACTTTCGATCCCAAAAGGTGGCGCATACCATATTGACACAGGCTCCCAGCCCTATCGCGTTGTTGACACGTGGGGTAAACAGTAATACTATGCCCTTGCCATAGTGCCGTTCCTTTTGACTCTTACTACGCCAAGGCACTGCTTTGATTCCTGCTGTGCCGAAGCGTTGCCCCGCGCCCTCAAGGTACGCATTTGAAGAGCAAAAAGGAGATGCCCCCATGAAGATCCAACGAATATTGTTAGTGGTTGCTTTGCTCATTGGCCTTGTGGCTGTAGCGTGCAGCAGCGCACCTGAGACCGTTTCCGAGGATTCCATTACCAAGGCTGAGCTAGACGCGGCCCTCCAGCAAGCAATTGCGGCCGCCGCACAGCCTGCCCCCGCGCCGGCGCCTGCCGGTCCTAGCGCCGAAGAGATCCGGGAAATGGTCTCACAAGCAGTTTCCGGAGCTGTGCCAGAGGGGACAAGCGCTGGGGAGATTGCGTCAATGGTCGAGGCGGCAGTGGAGGCAGCCACAGCCGGGGCCGTCACTGCGGCTGACATTGACAGATCAGTGGCCAAGGCCGTCGAGGATGCAGTTTCCGGAGGGCCCACACCGCTAAGCAGCGACGAGGTTAAGGCGATAGTGGCGGCTGCCGTCGCTGCCATCCCGACACCTGAGCCCATTATGGTTCCCGCGCCTGCACTTGAACCTGCGTCCATGGACGTCGATATGGCAAAGATGGGCGGCACGCTAAGGGTCGTACCCCACGGAAGTCTAAAATCGCTGGATGCCCAGTGGACTACTGTCACAGTGACCGCCAACGTCCGCCACCATCTCCAGGAAGGACTCTTCACCCTGGACGACGGGCTCAGACTTCAACCGCAGTTGGCCGAGTCGTGGCAGTCGAGCCCTGACGGACTGACGACGACTGTCAAGCTGCGGGATGGCGTGAAGTTCCACTCAGGGGAGGTTCTAAAGGCTAGCAACCTTGTCGGGTCATTCAACAAGGTGAAGGATGTGGCTACCCTATGGAAGCTGGTTGTGACCGAATTCGGGGGCACCATCTCAGCACCAGACGACCTCACCATTCAGGTCCAGGTAGATGAGCCTACAGCTCTCGTACTTGACAGCCTGATGACGCAGCAGTCCTTCCCGCCGATTGCGGTGCCCGAAAGCGTATACTCACTTCCCCAAACGGAGTCAGCGCCGGAACCGATTGGAACTGGGCCTTTCAAGTTTGAGAGCTGGTCTCCAGGGGATCGGTGGACTATGGTCCGCTACGACGACTATAACGCCAGCGCACTCCCGACCTCTGGTCTGGCGGGCCGACACGTAGCCTACATGGATCGGGTGGAGTGGATTGAGATCGCCGATCAGGCCGCTCGTGTCGCCGCGTTGGAAGTGGGAGAAGTGGACCTCCTGGACTTCTTCTCCCCGACACTCGCCGAGCGGGTCTTCAGCAGTGACGCAGTTGTTCCGGTTGTGGTGATGCCCGGTGAACAGATGGGCGTGTACCTTAACCACTTGAAGCCGCCGTTCAACGACAAGAACGTGCGCCGCGCCCTTCAGCTGGCGTACCCAATGGAAGATGCCCTGACCCTTGCCGTCGGGGGCAACGAAGCTCTTTGGAGATTGTGTCATACTTACTACACGTGCGGCACTCGATGGGAGAACACCATTGGGGCGGATAACTACAACGCGCAAGATGTTGAACAGGCCCGGCAACTGATAAAAGACGCAGGTTTCGAAGGTACAACCGTTCGCCTCATGGCGGCGCAGGACATGCCTTGGTTCCCCCAGCTCTCGCTTGTGACCCGCGAAGTGCTAGAGGACATCGGCTTCGCAGTTGACTTCCAGGCTATGGACTGGGCCACGCTGACCACACGGCGCGCAGATCCGGATCTCTGGGAAGCGTTCCATACGGGGTCGGGCACTACCGTTACCCCGCTAACCAAGTCGACGCTTACAAAGAATGGCTGGTTCAACCGGTATCAGGACGAGTCGGGCAAAATGGCCGAACTGCTCGGTGAATTCACACGAGCAAGAACTACCGCAGAACAGACTGATTTAATTGGCGAGCTTCAAGCACAGGCATTTGAGGATGTCCCGTATGTTCTGATAGGGGAAGTCGCAAGACTGTTCGCAACCGGCAAGAATGTCCGAGGATTCCAACCCGCCCACTACTTCCTTGTGTTCGACGTCTGGTTGGAGGAGTAGCCTGACCCCCCTGGTAGGGTCTCGCCACCCAACTACTATATGCCTATATGTTGCGATGTCTTCGCCGTATCCTGGCGAAGACATCGTGCCAACGTGGATCCGTAGCCATGGATCTCTCGCGTTGGCTCGCATAGGCTCCGTACGGCGGCGAAGGGTGACTAGAATCTGACACCATGGGCCATTATCTATTAAGGAGACTCTTGGCGAGTCTGCCAGTAATCTTTCTGGTGGGGGTCCTGACCTTCTCCCTGCTGCACATAGCGCCGGGGGATCCCGCTCTCATCATCGCAGGAGACGAAGCTACCCCTGAGGACGTGGAAAAAATACGCAAAGGTCTGGGCTTGGACAGGCCTCTCATCGTCCAGTTCGGGCTGTGGGTTGGGCGTCTCGCTAGAGGAGACTTGGGGACGTCGATATTCTCCAACCGTCCCATTACCAGCCTCATGGCTCCGCGTGTGCAGCCCACCGTTACTCTGGCCATTCTTGGGCTGACCTTAACCTTGGTAATCGGCATACCTCTGGGCATCCTTGCAGCCTGGTGGGCGGGCAGGGCGATAGATCGGATAGTCATGATATTCGTGGTCCTGGGTTTCTCTATCCCCGTTTTCTGGCTGGGTTTCGTGATGATCTGGGGTCTCGCCGTAAATCTGAAGATCTTCCCGGTAATAGGATATACCCCTATTTCGAACGGGATTCTGCCGTTCTTGCGTGCCATGACGCTTCCCGCCCTGGCAGTAGCCATCCCCTCGGCTGCCCTTGTAGCTAGAATGACTCGCTCAGCCATGCTTGAAGTACTGAGAGAGGACTATATCCGGACTGCCCGGGCCAAAGGCCTGACTGAGCTAACGGTGCACGTCCGCCACGCGTTCAAGGCCGCATCCATCCCGATCGTGACGATAATAGGTCTGCTCTTCGCCGCGCTGGCCAGCGGCTTCGTCGTGACAGAGACGGTGTTTACTATCCCGGGGCTGGGCCGCATGGTCGTCGACGCGGTGATACGCCGAGACTACCCCATCGTACAGGCGATGTTGATGATCGTGGCCGTCACCTACGTGTTCATCAACTTGGCGGTCGATATCCTGTACGCTTACCTTGACCCTCGAATTCGCTACTGATCGCTATGCCAAAACAGCGCGTCAACGCGAAAGAGGCTCCCAGGTCCATTGTGGGACGAGCACAGGCTTTCTCACGGGGCCCAATTCGCATCCTTCGGGCAAACCCCAACATGCTGCTGGGACTTGTAATCCTTGTGGCTTTCTCCTACTTCGCTATATTCTCGCCAATTCTCGTTCGCTCGGACCCCACGCGAGTCAACACAGATAGCCTGTTTGAAAGCCCTTCCGGAGAGCACTGGTTTGGAACAGACCATGCTGGCAGAGACGTGTTCGATCGCACTATCACAGGCACTCGGATATCGCTTCTGGTGGGCTTTGCGGTAGCGCTAATCGCCAATGTCGCGGGCTTAACAATCGGGCTGTTCGCGGGATACTACAGCAAGCTGGACAACCTTGTGATGCGGTTCATGGATGGGCTGATGGCCTTTCCGTCGATACTGCTCGCCCTAGCCCTTATAGCGACTCTGGGATCTAGTATCCAGAATGTGATTATAGCCTTGTGTGTAGTCGAGACCCCGCGCATGGTCCGCGTTGTGCGAGGCTCGGTACTGAGTCTGCGAAATCAAGTGTTTGTTGAGGCGGCCAGAGCAATAGGCGCTCCGGCCCGCCGTATCATATTTCTTCATATAGCGCCCAATACCTTTGCACCAGCAATGGTACAAGCCACTTTCATTTTCGCACTCGCGATAATCGCCGAGGCAAACCTGAGCTTTCTGGGCGCAGGTACGCCACCGTTTATCCCCAGTTGGGGCAACATAATAGCCGAGGGACGAACTTATATTCAGACCGCCTTCTGGGTTACGTTCTTTCCAGGCGCGGCCCTAGCGCTCACGGTGCTCGCCATAAACCTTGTAGGCGACGGTCTCAGGGATGCTCTAGATCCCAAGCTGGCAAGACGGGGCATAGGAGAGGCCTCTCCGTGAACCAAGGTGTGGTGAGAATGGACCTGCGACCTTCAGGAGGAAATGAGATGCTACTGAGCTGTGACACCATGGTGGCCCTGCCCAACTCGACTAGGAATGGCCAGACTCTCTTCGCAAAGAACAGCGACAGGCCAGAAGAGGAGTGCCAACCTTTGGTCCATCGAGGTCGTGCCCGACATGCCTCGGATGCCAGAGCCAGATGCCAATTCGTCGAACTCGACCAGGTGTCCACGACTTACGGTCACGTAGGCTCCCGGCCATATTGGTGCTGGGGATATGAGCACGGGTTCAATGAACACCAGGTTGTGATTGGCAACGAAGGGCTGGCCTCGAAGTTCCCGAAGTTTCAGGAGCCTAAACTCGTGGGCATGGAACTGGTGCGTCTGGGGCTTGAACGGGGTAGGTCGGCCGGTGAGGCGGTAGAGGTCATGGTCTCACTTATCAGCAAGTTCGGCCAGGGGGAATTCACGAACCGGGACGGGGTTCGTACCTACGACAACGGGTACATCGTGGCGGACCCTTACGAGGCATACGTTATAGAGACCGCGGGCCATGAATGGGCGGTCAAGAAAGTTGAATCTGCGCTCGGAATCAGCAACATCCACTCGATTGGAACAGACTGGGACAGATTATCTCCCCTTGCAGAGCGCCACGCTAGGGAAAATGGCTGGAACACCGGGGGTGCGCGATTCAACTTTGCCGAGGCATACTGTGACTTTCCTGCGCGGGCCTCGGGACGTGGTCAGCAACGCAGCGCTCGCTCGTGTGCGGTGCTGAATACACACGCCGGGGAGATCGATGCCCGGACCATGATGGCTCTGCTGCGGGACCACTCGGATGGTGATAACCCCGAGGAGCCGTTCCGCGAGGAGATGCCCACTTCCATTTCTATTTGCGTCCACTACCGTGGGGAAAGACGAGGAAACACCGCCGCGAGCCTCGTTGCTGACCTCTGCTCCGATGGCTCCAGACTTCCTGTGTACTGGTGCAGCCTTTACTCCCCTTGCCTCAGCGTACTTCTACCGATGTTCATTGAGGGCCAGGTGCCCCAAGCGCTGTCAATCGGCACTGCCCAGCCCAGTGATGAGAGCCCGTGGTGGCTATTCCGATCTCTGGAACGGAGCGTGCGGCGGGGCGATGAATTCGATACCCAGCTGATCAACGCCACTCGTCGCTCTTGGGCTTCACTGCAGGATGAGCTGCTGGGGAGCGCTTATGAGATCGCGACTAAAGGCCGAGAGCTTATTGACTCTGGCCGTAGAGAAGACGCCTCCAAGATGCTGACCGAGTACATGAGTCGCAACGTGAATAGAGCCCTGTCCGTTGCAAGAGAGATGCTGGCGCGAGAATCGCTGGAGGTCGTGGCCACGTCCTAGCGATACGATTTGCCAAACTTGGATGCCAGCGGCGGGTGAGAAGCCGACTAGCCCCGGCGCTCCCTGAGCTCGGCCCAGACCTGTTCGGGTCTGACGCCTGCGGCGGACATCATGACCAGACTGTGATAGAGAAGGTCGGCGACCTCGGACGCAACGGCGTCGGCGTCGGCCTTGACACCAGCGATAGCGGCCTCTCCGGCCTCTTCGATCACCTTCTGGGCGATGCGATCGGGGCCTCCCTGGAACAGACTGGTCGTGTAGCTGTCATCAGACATATCTCTCTTGCGATCCTGGATCACCGAGTACAGCTCTTCTAGGATGCCGGGACCCTTCTCCGGCGCGTCGAAGTCGGGCAGGTCGTCGAAAGGGGTAAAGAAGCAGGTGGGGTTGCCGGTGTGGCAGATGGGGCCGTCAGGGATGACCCTGAGCAGGATCACGTCGCCGTCGCAGTCAACCGCGGCGGACCTGATTCTCATGTAGTTGCCTGACACCTCACCCTTGTGCCAGAGATCAGCACGGCTGCGAGAGTAGAACCAGACCTCTCCGCCCTCGAGGGTGCGCTTGAGCGCGCCGGGGTTGATGTAGCCCAGCATAATGACCTCGCCTGTCTCGGCATGCTGGCAGATCGCGGGCGCAAGGCCCTTTTCATCAAGCAAGACTGTTGGCATTTTTCTTTTCTCCAAGAGGTTGGAAGGGGCAGTTATTCGTACTCTTTATCCTCACGCGAGGGAGAGGGGGCCTGTTGATTGTCATTCTACTGGGCGGATGGGGACTTGCTGGTCGTGTAGGAACTGCTTGATGTCTTTCACTCTGTAGGTGCCGAAGTGGAAGACACTGGCAGCAAGGACGGCGTCGGCCAAGCCGTAGCCGAGTGCGTCGAGGAAGTGGTCCGGGGTGCCCGCGCCGCCGCTGGCGATCACGGGGATCGTGACTGACGATGAGATGGCGCGAAGCATGTCGAGGTCGTACCCGGTCTGATGGCCATCTGTGTCCATACTGGTGAGGAGGATCTCTCCGGCGCCCAGATCGCCAGCGCGAACGGCCCACTTGAGCGCGTCGATGCCGGTGGGCGTCCTGCCACCGTGGGTGTACACTTCCCAGCGTGAGCCTTCGTCTATTGCGAGGGTCGGATCGTCGCAGGCGACCGTGGGGTCGCCAGGTCTGATCGCGGTGGCGTCGATTGCGACGACGATGCACTGTGAGCCGAATCGCTCGGAGGCCTCGGCGATGAGGTCAGGATCACTGACAGCGGCGGTGTTGAGCGAGACCTTGTCCGCGCCCGCTTCGAGCATCCGGCGCACGTCGGCCACGCTTCTCATTCCGCCACCAACGGTGAACGGGATGAACAGGCGCTCGGCCACCTCGCGGACTACGTTGAGCATGATGTCGCGGGAGTCTGAGCTAGCGGTGATGTCCAAGAGCACGAGCTCGTCTGCGCCCTCTGCGTCGTAGTATGACGCAAGCTGGACGGGGTCGCCGGCGTCGCGGATCTCAATGAAGCTGATACCCTTGACGACGCGGCCGTCGTCAACATCCAGGCATGGAATGATTCGCTTGGTCAGCATATATGACCCGTAGCGCCTCCGATAGCGCCGACTGCTTCGGCGAGGTCTATGTCGCCAGTATAGAGGGCGCGTCCTATAACCGCGCCACCTACGCCGATAGAGGCGAGCTTCGTGAGATGGTCGATGGCGGCTATGCCGCCGGCGGCTATGACACCAGTCCCAGCGATGGCTACCAGGCTGCGCATGAGGTCGTAGTCGGGTCCCGTGAGAGTGCCGTCGCGGGATATATCTGTACACAGGAAGGTGCGAACGCCGGCGTCCATCATCAGGCGAAGCAGGTCAGTCGCCGGCGTCTGGCTACCGTCGGTCCAGCCCGATACTGCGACGTTGCCGTCGCGCGAGTCTATGGCGACCAGAATTGTCTCGGCGCCGAACTGCTCGCAGGCCGACGTGACTATGCCAGGATCTCTGACGGCCACTGTGCCCAGCATCACGCGGTCGATGCCGCAGTCTATGACTGATCGCACTGTCTCAACGGTGCGGACGCCTCCACCCATCTGCACAGGGACGCCAACGGCGTTCACGATTCGGCCTATGACGTCGAGATTCTGGGGCGCTCCGGCCCTGGCTCCGTCGAGATCGACGACATGGATGCGGCGAGCGCCCAGTCGCTCCCAGCGGCGAGCGACCTCGACAGGATCGTCCGAGTAAACGGTCTCACGCGAGTAGTCGCCCTGATAGAGTCGCACGCATCGACCGTCGATCAGGTCTATGGCTGGTATGATCTCCACTGCTCATGTCCCTATTCAGGTCAGCGCCTCTTCACTGCCTACAGATCGCGCTTTCGATATGTTGAATAGCTCGAAAATATTCTCCGTTTCAGGACTCGCGTACGAACCGCACGAAGTTTTCGTATATCTTCAGCCCTATGCTGCCGCTCTTCTCAGGGTGGAACTGGACTGCGGCGACGGAGTCCCAGGCCACCGCGCTGCAGAACTCGACGCCGTAGTCGGTGGTGCCGGCGACGATGTCTGAGTCCTCGGGGTCGGCGAAGTAGCTGTGCACGAAGTAGAAGTGGGATCCGTCCGGCACGTCGGCGAAGAACGGGTGATCCTTGCGCCACGTCACCTGGTTCCATCCCATGTGCGGGATCTTCTGACCTCCGGGAAGTCTTCGGCATACGCCGCCGACAACGCCGAGACAAGGCTCGTCTCCTTCGTCCGAGGAGTCCAGCAGAAGCTGGAGTCCGAGGCACACGCCCAGAAATGGTCTCCCACTAGCTATGTACTCACGAATCGGGTCGATCAGCCCGCGCTGTCGCATGTGACGCATGGAGGAGTCGCAGGCGCCCTGCCCGGGAACGACGATGGCATCCGCGGACATTATGTAGTCGATGGACGAAGTGATCTCGGCTCGGGCGTCGAAGAGCTCCAATGCCTTCTGGACGCTGCGCAGGTTGCCAGCGTCGTAGTCCAGTATCGCTATGGTGGGTTGCAATGTCACTCTTCTGAGGGCTCGGGCGGCTGTCCTGTGACGATCTCGAACGGCAGGTGGCGATCTTCGTAGCGGGCGAGCATGAACAGCAGGTCTGAGAGTCGGTTGAGATATACAAGGATGTGGATATTGGGCAGGAGTCCGGCGGTCTTCAGATCCACGACGCGGCGCTCGGCGGTGCGTACTTGTGTTCTCGCCAGGTCCAGCGCGGATGAGGCGGTCGATGCGCCCGGAATGATGAAGTTGGGAGGCAGCTCGACCTGCTCACCGATCTCGTCGATGAGCTTTTCGATCCCGGCGACGTGCGATTCGCCGACTGTCTGGAAGTGCTCCAGAAGAAGGCGGCGATTGGTGGGATCGGTCGCCAGCTCTGCGCCGATCATGAACATCTCGCGCTGGACGTCGAGAAGGATGTCCTTGACCTTGTTCTCGGAAGCCAGCGCGCGGGCCAGTCCAATGGCAGAGACCGCGTGGTCGGTCGAGCCGTATGCCTCGGTGCGAACGTCGGACTTGGAGACGCGACCTCCAAAGAGCAGACCGGTCTCGCCCTCGTCGCCCGATCGGGTGTAAATACGCAAGTGGCTCATTCCCTCCGCACGGTATTATAGCAACGGCAAGTATCGAATGGCATGGGGGGATGTAGGGGCCAGGGGCTGTGAAGTGCGCGAAGCGGTAAGTGGGAAAAGTGGTAGCTCTTTCAGTATTCGTTCAGCTGCAGCCCAGATTCTATCGTTGCGCATCGGAACGCCATCCATTCGGCTCGATTCAGAGAGTTACGCATATCGCATATGATTCTGTGGCATAACAATTGTGATTTTGTTCTTGCTAAGGGTTATTGAAGCATGTGGCAAATGATATGAGCGCATAGTTTGCGTTATTCAACATATCTGTCCCTAAAGTCTCGCGCAAACACTCCTCGCATTTGATACTCTCGTCTCCGTCATCCTTAAAATCGGAGAACAGAGGAAAATGAGTGGCTTCATCGATGTATATAGTCGATTGTGTGAGCGGTATCCCAACCCGCAGGATAGGGGTCGGGCTTTCGAGCCTCTTGTAGCGGATGTTCTTCGCACCGCTCCCCTGTACAGAGAACGTTTTGCGGATGTCCATCTCTGGTCAGAGTGGCAAGGACGAGATGGCGGCGACATAGGCATAGATATCGTAGCCAAGAGGCGATACGACGACGGTCTGGTCGCGATACAATGCAAGTGTCAGGACCGTATCGACAAGCGCGACATCGATTCATTCCTTGCCGACTCACAGCGGCGGCCCAATGGCGAGTCTTACGTAGAACGATATATTTTCACGACGGCTACTCAGTGGGGTACCAACGCGGAGCGCGCCCTTGGTCGCATAGACCCGCCCGTGCAGCGGGTTGACCTCTTCGGACTCGATGGCGCGGAAATTGACTGGGACGCATACCTCGAAGACGAGACCGCGCCACTCATCACACAACCGCCCAAGCCGTTGTATCCGCACCAAGAGAATGCGCTTGGAGACGTGATGACCGGGTTCGAGTCACACGACCGCGGAAAGCTGATCATGGCATGCGGCACAGGCAAGACGCTGACCTCGCTGCGCATCGCCGAGAAGATTGCCGGCAAGGGTGGACGTGTGCTGTTTGCGGCGCCGTCACTCTCGCTGCTGTCGCAGTCGATTCAGAAGTGGGGAGCCGATTCGGAGATGCCTCTGCGGGCATTTGCGGTCTGCTCCGATACAAAGGTCGGGAGAGGCGACAGCGACAGCGTCCGCGCCTATGACATGCCGATACCTGCAACTACCAACGCTTCGGCCCTGCAAGATGCGGCCAGTTCAGACGCGCCGGATCATATGACGGCTGTGTTCACCACCTACCAGTCGATGCAGGTGGTTGCGGATGCACAAGGCCAGGGACTGCCTGACTTCGACCTTGTAGTGTGCGACGAGGCTCATCGCACCACGGGCGCCCTGCGCGCAGACGAGAGGTCTTCGTTCCTGCTGGTTCATGACGGTAATGCTATACGCGCGCGCAAGCGCCTCTACATGACGGCTACGCCGCGTATCTATGCGCCTGCGGCCAGGCAGAAGGCGCAGGAGGAAGACATCTACGTAGCTTCAATGGATGACGAAAGTCAGTACGGCCACGAGTTTCACCGCCTGACCTTTGCCGAAGCCGTCGATAAGAACTTGCTGAGCGACTACAAGGTCACCATACTCGCGATCAGCGAGGCGCAGATAGCCCGTGAATACCAGCGATTGCTCGGTGATGGTGAGAACATGGCCGACGTGGGTCGAGTAATCGGCGTGCTCAACGGCTTGGCCAAGCTCGACCCGGAGGGAAAAGAGTTCAAGGATGACCCAGAGCCGATGCACCGCGCGGTCGCGTTCTCGAACACGATCGCGGCCTCAAAGCACTTCGTAGGACTGGTGGAGCAGGAGCAGAAAGACGAGTCGGCCGTCGCGGAGAGGAAGCTTGTCATCGAGGGCAACCACGTGGACGGTAAAAGCGGCGTCACCGAGCGCGAACGCCTGCTCTCATGGCTCGGCGACACGCTGACGATGGACCAGCGCTGCCATGTACTCTCCAACGCTCGCTGTCTCACCGAGGGTATAGATGTGCCTGCTTTGGACGCAGTCCTCTTTCTGCAGCCCCGCAAGTCCCAAATCGACGTCGTACAGGCGGTTGGTCGAGTGATGCGCAAGGCCGAGGGTAAGCGCTACGGCTACATCATTCTGCCGGTCGTTGTGCCGTCCGGGGAAGACGCTGCAAACGCACTCGATCGCAATGACGCCTACAGCCATGTGTGGCAGGTGCTGCAGGCGCTTCGCTCGCACGACGAACGCTTTGACGCCTACGTCAACAAGCTCGACCTGAACAGAAGCAACGACGGACCGATCCGCATAATCGGCGTGGGCAGTAGAGGAGGTAGCGGTAACGGTAGCAGTGAAGGGGGCGTGCGGGGTGAGACTGCTGCTCGCGTAACCCAAGGCATCATCGACTTTGACATGGGTGAGCTGCGCACTGCCATCATCGCCCAGATAGTCAAGCGCTGCGGGGAGCGACGATACTGGGAGAGGTGGGCCGACTCCGTCACCGACATCGCTCGCCGCCATGACGAACGCATCCACGCCCTGATCGAGGCCCCTGACAGCGAGGTGGGTGCCCAATTCGATGAGTTCGTAGCTGCTCTGCGTCACAATCTAAACGACTCCATCACACGGGATGATGCGGCGGCAATGATCTCGCAGCACCTGATTACGAAGCCAGTCTTCGACGCGCTGTTCGGGGGTCAGGATTTCATCGAGCGCAATCCGGTCTCGCGCGCCATGCAACATATGGTCGATGAGCTCGAAGGATACGGCCTTGAGGCCGAAACCTCCGAGCTGGCCGGGTTCTATGACAGCGTGCGGCGTCGCGTGGAGGGAATAGACAACGCTGAAGGCAAGCAACGCATCGTAGTCGAACTCTACGAGCGATTCTTCAAGGTCGCCTACCCAAAGATCGCAGAGTCGCTGGGCATCGTGTACACACCGGTCGAGATAGTGGACTTCATCATACGCTGTGTCCGGGATCTGCTGCGTCGGGGGTTTGACGCCTCACTGAGCGATACCGGCGTCCACATTCTCGATCCCTTCGTGGGCACTGGGACGTTCATCGCGCGGCTGTTGCAGAGCGACTGCATCGACAGGGATGCGCTGCTCCGCAAGTACGCCTCTGAGCTGCACGCCAACGAGATAATGCTGCTCGCTTACTATATCGCCGCCGTCAACATCGAGACGACCTATGCCGAGATATCGGGCGAGTACCAACCGTTCGAGGGCATCGTGCTCACCGACACCTTTCAGGCGTCTGAGGCAGACGACCGCAGAGATACGTCGTTCTTCCCGCGAAACAACGCGCGCATTGAGCGACAACTCGGACTGGACATCCGAGTCATTTTTGGCAACCCACCGTGGTCCCGGATGCAAGCGAACTACGAGGACGACAACGCAAATCAGCGGTACCCGTTTCTGGATAGGAAGATTTCTGATACCTACATTGACCACTCAGTTTCCAAGGGGAACAAGAACCCTCTTTATGACTCCTCTGTTCGTGCTGTTCGTTGGGCCTCTGATCGTGTTCAGACGGGCATAGGCGGAGGCATCGTTGCGTTCGTCACTAACAGTGGCTTCTTGGATAATAAGAGCTTTGACGGTTTTCGAAAGGTGCTAGACAAGGAGTTCCACGAAATATACATCTACAATCTGCGAGGCAACGCGCGAACATCAGCTGACACCAGAAGGCGTGAAGGTGACGGCGTATTTGACCAAGGTACCCGAGTTGGTGTGGCCATATTACTGTTGGTAAAGCATAAGGGCCCTGCTAACGAACACGCCTCCATCAACTACTTTGACATTGGCGACTACCTCTCCAGAGAGCAAAAGTTGGAAATTATAGGTCAAACGCAGTTCGAAGAGATCGACTGGGAGTCCATTAAGCCAAACGACCACGGCGATTGGATCAACCAACGCAGCGACCATTACCTTACACTGCGCCCTGTTGCAGCCATCCAGAGCGAAGAATCCTTCCTAGACCTGCCACCGCTTTTTCAACACTCGTCACTAGGGGCGATCACCAAGCGAGATACGTGGCTGTTCAACTCATCTAAAACCAAACTACGAGAACTTGTCGAACGACAGGTGGAGTTCTACAACGGTCAAGTGGGAGCCTTGGAGAGGGGGGCGGAATTGATCGCCCGTGATCCGATGGCTTTTAGATGGAATGGCACCGCAGAGCGGCGTGCACGAAGGGGGTTTCGGGCCAAAACTCGTCGCTCTGGATTCCGGTTGGCTACCTACCGTCCATTCTTCCCCCAACACTTTTACATGGACCGAGTGCTCAACGACTCAGTCTTCCAGCTCCCTAACATCTTTCCCACACCAGATACTCGTAATCCGACTATTCTAGTTGAGAGAGGGCTTCGTGCGCCGGGTCGTTCACCCTCTGTACTCGCCGTCAATGTAGTTTCGGAAGGGGCTATTGCTGGTGCATCTGGGCAACGTTGCCAAGTTCTTCCACGTTACGTATATGACGAACCGCCCACAGGGGAACAAGGTCAGCTCATACAGGACGAACCATGCCGCCGCGACAACATCACCGACGACGCTTTGGACGCATACTGCGCCCGCTATGGGAACTGGGTGACCAAGGACCACATCTT